>QWPB01000016.1 GCA_003671275.1 Planctomycetota bacterium
GCATCCTTGACATGGATGAGGTCCCAGATTCGAGTTCTGGCAGGTGCACTTCCAAGACCCCGATCGCAAACCCTGCGAATCGGGGTTTTTTATTGGGTTTGGTTGGGTTTTATTGCCCCAGATCCATCACATCAACACTGTCGGTTGCGATCGCAGTGTGTGAAAACTCTGCACACGATCGACAAGGAAAGAGACTGACTGGTTGTTCACTGGCTGATGCCGGGCATGAGTATGTCGAATGCCGGGAAGCGGGTTGTCACCAGGTCATTTTGGATCGGATTACATCGATTTATGCGGGATTACCCAGTAATGCACGGATCGTAAGCGGGGCTTGGGTGATGAAGGCGATATCAAATTGGGCTGGTCGCAGGGGGGCCACCGCTCGCCGGGAGTACGAGTTCTGCCCGCGCCGGGATGCACGCCTTCAAAATGGCCTTGGTTTCCAAATCGATCAGGGGTGGCAACGCGGGCAATTCGTGAATGGCGAGTCAGATCGCCATGCAACTTGTGGCTTCGTCGGGAGTTGTGATTTATTTCCCATGCGTCGACCTTACGTTGTCGAAAACGATACGTCCATAAAACGTGTCGCTGTTTTTTGATTTCAGCGACACTTCATCGTGACGTGTCGTTTCCGGTGACAAATCGTATGGGAGTGGACTTCCCCGCGAATTCAACACATTGACGGAGTCCTGACAGTCATTGCCGTGATCTCCGGGTTGAGATGACCGCCGAAGGTGGTTTACCCTTTTCGGCTTGCCCCTTCGGGTTGTCAGAACACGAACTTCTGTTCACGTGGGGATCGGTGCATGTGTGGCCCTCCTGATTCGCTTTGGACCACTGATGCAGTTCCCAGACTTGGAGCCGCCTGACAATGCGGGGGACACGACTCCAGTGGATGTCCGTCTCTCGCTACAATGCCCTCCCCATTCGAGCGTGCGGCATCCCCGCCCGGCCCTTGACAGGAAGATCCATGGACGACTTACCGCCTTGCCCTCAATGCCATTACACGTACACCTACGAAGACGGCACCCGATTCGTCTGTCCGGAATGCAGCCATGAGTGGAGCGGCTCAGCAGCTCCCGGCATCGCAGAAGCGCGTGTCTGGAAAGATGCATTCGGCAATGAGCTGAAGAACGGCGACTCGGTGATGGTAATCAAAGATCTGAAGGTCAAGGGATCGTCCTCGGTTCTGAAGACGGGCACGAAGGTCAAGAACATTCGCCTGACCGATGGCGATCACGATATCGACTGCAAGATCGATGGGTTTGGCTCAATGCAGCTCAAGTCAGAGTTTGTCAAGAAGGCCTGAGCCTGATGGCCCGTGGAAAGGACGCGTGACGTGGAGTAGACGCCTTCCGCCTGTGGACGAGCTGCCGTGGGGCAGATGAATGAGTGTCCACAATTTGATAACCTCTCGTTCCTGCGTCACCCCCGCCTGGCATGTTCCCGACCCGCAGACACCTCGCATTCTGCACAAGACGAAGAAGAGATCGACATGGGAAGAAACTTCGAAAATCGCAAGAACGCGATCTTTAAGACGGCGGCACAGAAGACCAAGCTGTACTCGAAATATGGCAAGCAGCTGTACGTCGTCGCCAAGAATGGCGTGCCCGACCCCGAAGCCAATCCGGCACTGCGGAGCCTGGTCGAGAAGGCCAAACGGGATCAGGTTCCCAGCCACGTCATTGAAAAGGCCATCCAGAAGGCCGCAGGGGCCGGCGGAGAGGACTTTCAGCCCGCCCGCTATGAAGGGTTTGGGCCCGGGGGCTCGCTGGTCATTGTCGACTGCCTGACAGATAACAGTCAGCGGACGATTGCGGAGATCCGCAACTGCTTCTCGAAGACCGGCTCCAAATCGGGATCCCCGGGATCAGCTGCACTCCATTTTGACCATCTGGCGATCCTGTCCTTCAAGGGAGACAACGAAGATCAGGTGATGGAGGCGATGTTAGACGCGGACATCAACCTCGATGACATCGAATGCAAAGACGGCCAGCTGACGATCTTTGTTCCTCCCTGCGAGTTTTACAAAGCCAAAGCCGCATTACTGGAACTGCTTCCGCAGACTGAACTGGAAGTACAAGAGATCACTTTTCTCCCTCAATCGAGCAAGTCACTGAGCCCGGATGACTTGCCGATGTTCGAAAAGCTGATCGACATGTTGAACGATTGTGATGATGTCCAGAATGTCTACCACAACGTCGACCTGCCCAGTTAAATCAAGGGGCGGACGACATTCGTCCGATCCGCAAGCAGTCAGCTGCCGGTATTTCGAAAGTGGCTTAACACCCAGTGAAAGACTCGGCGGGAGGTGGCCCAGACTTCGCTTGGAATGTCGGGGATGCAGTGCAATGGGAGGTTATGCATGGCCATCTCCTTCATAACCCCTGGAGCAGAAAAAGGAGGCAGGCCACCGGCGTCCCCCAGTCGCTCAACGCAGCGTCCGGGCCACCCTGCAGTGGGCAACGCCACCCTGCGAGAAGAAACCTCTGCTTGGTCCACCACCATCAACGAAACACAACGCGGCGTCAACTGGCAAATGAAGGGCACCGATGCCCGCTGCAAACTGAAGTCCGTCTACCCGAAGATTAAGACGTGATGGAACAGTAGTCCAGATCGCCCGGATGCGCGAACGGTTCCGGCGGGTACGTGGAGGCCGCCCCCTCGAATGGGGCGAGCACTACTTCGTCTCGACCGTAATCGCCATGGTGACCGGAGCGGTCGGATCGCGATCATTTTTGATCAACTCGATCTCTGCCACGGGGGCGGTGCGTTTCGGTTCGACCTTCAGATATCGCACCTGTTGTCCCCCGCGCATTCCGTAGGCGAATTTCGATTCCGGAACATCCACCCGGCGGATGTAGTCCGCGAAATGGACTCCGTTTCGCAACTCGTGATCCTCGGTCTGGCCATCGGTGTAATGCAGTCGCACAATCATCGTTACCGATTTCTCGGGGACGGCAGGGGCTCCCCATCCACTGATCCCCCCCAGCATATGAATCACCTTCGCCGGTGAGTTCACGGGCAGCTTGACACTCTGGGGCATCGTGGGGGCCTTGTCACCCAGCTGACCACGCAGCATGACGGCGTTGGCCACGCGTTCCCCTTGCGGGTCGATCAACTGGAAGGGAATCCCCT
Source organism: Planctomycetota bacterium (assembly GCA_003671275.1). GTDB lineage: Bacteria > Planctomycetota > Planctomycetia > Planctomycetales > Planctomycetaceae > TH-plancto1. The sequence goes on from QWPB01000016.1 coordinate 3,139, forward strand.
CGAATGTCTTGGGTTCCCAGTTGTTGAAGATCAGCCGCTCGGCCTCACCGTTCGCGTTGAAGAACATGCCCCGAGTGGTGATGACTGAGGCCACTTTTCGGAGGTCCAGCGGTACGTACTTCCCCTTCTGAGTCAGGAACTCCAACAAGTTCGTGAGTTCCTCGGCAGTCGCCACCTTCTCGAATCCTTCCGGCATTAGCGACTTGGTGCCGGCGACGAGTTCATCGATGTCCTCGCGCTGAATCGGCTGGCGTTTGCCTTCCGTGTCGATCAACTCGATCGAAGTTTTCGTCTCACCGGCCAGCATGCCAGTCAGTACCAGTCCGTCGATAGTCGTGACGGTGTAGATGCGGAAGTTCCCTTCTACGCTGCGACTGGGATCGAGAATGTGGATCAGCAGTTCGTGCTTGGGGTGGACCGCCATCCCCGTCAGGTCGGGGCCAATCTTGTTTCCCTCGCCGGAGTGCATGTGGCACTTGGCACAATTCTTGGTGAAGACCGCCTTGCCGAGGACTGGATCGCCGGTCTTCTCGGTCAGGTGGTGAAGCTCCTTCACGACTTTCTCGCGGTCGGCATTCGGCAATCCGCCGCCCATCGACAGCAGCTTCTTCGCGCGGTCGCGAATCGCAGCGTCGGGGTGATTGGCCAGGGCCTGCTTCTGGTCGAGCGTCAGTTCATCGAGAGAGGACTTCCCCTGCTCCACCCGCTTGAGCAGTGCCGCCGTCGAGGTAGGGCGCGACAGCAGCGACCGAATGGCAGCCTGCTTCACCTCCGGAGTGAGGCTCGACAGCCGCCCCAGAATCAGATCGCCCGCATTCTCTGCCGTGCTATTACCCGCCGCGTCGACGAGGCCGACGGCGAGCGTGTTCGACACCTGCGGCGTGATCGCCCCGATCAGGCTTTCGACAGCCGAGCCGTCCGTCGGCAAAAACTCAATCAGCAGCTTTGCAGCTGCGGTTCGCTGTTCGTCGGACTTCTTAGAGTCTGCGACATCAGCGAGGAGGGCCTTGGAAATCTCACCGATGTGAGCAGCAAAGGCTTCGCTACCCCAGGCACTGGTCGCCATCCGGACGAGTTGTCCGCGTGTGCCCGCCGGGAAGTCGGCGAGTCGCTTCAAGAGGGCCTGTTCGACGGCAGCGTCGATCTTGTTGTGATGATCGCGCGGCCACCCTTCGGCAAGTCCCGCCACGAGGGTCTCGGCCACCGTAGCGGGGGCTTTCGCCACGGCCGCCAATAGCGAATTGAGTTCCTCGTCGGTCGTCTTGCCGCGAGCAATGTGCTGAGCCGCCCGCGCGGCGATGCTGATCGACAGCGGGCTAGGCTCCTTCTGCTCGGCAACGCCATCGATGAATGACACGGCATGAGCACAACCGGCAGCGGTCATGGCATCGGTGAGCCAGCTGTCTTCGGTCGGTCGCTGGGCGATGGCGACCAGGGCCGCACCGACTGGACGTTTCGACGGAGTCTCGGCCACTTTGAGCAGGACTGCGAGTTGCACTTGGGGCGTGAGCTGTTCCCAGGTCTGCGGATTGAGTTTTCCCCAGACTGATACCACCGGCTGGCTGTTGAATCGAAGTTCCACATCTTTCGAGGCCAGCACCGCGTTCCGCTGAACTGTCGATGAGGGATGCATCATGGCGTTTGCGACCGCGTCGCTGGCGGCACATTGACCGTCGACGACGCCCAGCCCCTGCAAAGTCCAGATGGCGTGGATTGCTCCGACGTTCAGGCCAGCTGCATCGACTGATTGGTCTTTCACGAGTTCGATGAGAGCTGGGACAGTGCTTTTGTCACCCGCCTCGACAAACGGGACAACGCGATGGTTCTCCATTTCAAGCAGTGGCTTAACCTTTTCGATGAGGAGCCTCTGAGCCTGAAGGCGGCGCTCCATCGACTGGTGCTTGAGAGCAGCAACGAGGTCAGCGGGGCTGGCCTTGGAGAGGTCGCTCAGCACGGCGGACTCACGTCCGCCGCTCGCTGTCGCTGGGTCAGTTGCGGTCGGCACGATGCGGTAGATGCGTCCGTGCCGCTTGTCGCGGAGGTCGCTCTCGTAGGCGTTCCCTTTGCCGGTCTTGAACCCGGCGGGGGTCGGGTTGTGCTGCACGATGTAGTTGTACCAATCGAGCACCCACACGTTCCCGTCGGGACCGACCTCCGCCATGATCGGGGCGGACCATTCGTCATCGCTGGCCAGCAGGTTGAAGCTGTTCTGGGAGCTGTACTGCGTGCCGTCATGCCGCAGCACGAAGGCCCCCACGAGATGAGCCGTCGGCTCGCACACGAAGGCGATGTGGTTCCAGTATTCCTGAGGATAGGTGCGGCCCGTGTAGACCGCGTGGCCCGCTCCCGCGGTGTAGCCGCCGAACTGGTCGACTTGGCGAATCTTGTCGGTCGGGGCCTGGAACAGGTAGCTGTCGGACATTTGTGACAGCACCTGCGGGGACCAGCCGCGCACGTTCTCGTAGAACCGATTCGGGATGGCCATGTGGACGCTGGGGCAGTGGTTCGCGGTCGAGCCGTAGATCTCGCCGTCCTCGCCGATGCCGAGGCCCCAGGTGTTGTTGTTGGTCGAGCGGAGGAACTCGACCTCGGCGATCTTGATTCCTTCGTTATCTCCAGCTTCCACGCGGAACCGGAAGAAGCCCATGCGGAACCGCTGAAACTCCTTAGCCCCTTCCGCTGGGGTCGAATCGTTGTACCCCTGCATCGCGTAGATCCAATTGTCCAGCCCATACCGGAAATTACTCACCCCGCCGTGCGTATCGCCGACAGACCAACCGGTCAGCAGCACCTGCCGCAGGTCAGCCTTGTCATCGCCGTCGGTGTCCTTGTAGTAGATCGTCTCGATCCCGTCCTGGACGATGGCTCCGCCTCGGTAGATCACGATCGCCGTAGGGATGCTCAGCTTCTCGGCGAAGACCGTAAACTTGTCGGCTTGGCCATCGCCGTTGGTGTCCTCGCAGATGCGAATGCGGTCACGGCCCTGGCCTTGAGGCTGCAACTCGTTCGGATAGTCATAGGTCTCGCAGACCCACAACCTCCCGCGCTCGTCCCAGTTCATCGCGATCGGTTTGCCGACGAACCCAGCCCACGGGTACGACTTGTCATTCCCCTCGGGGTTGATCTCAGCGGCGTAGAGTTCGACCTTCAGTCCGACCGGGGTCGAGAACCGCTTCATCGACTCGAACGGCGAAAGGGGCTTCTGCATCACGGTCTTGTTTTCGCCGCGCTCGCCCCATTTCGTGCTCTTGACGTAGTTCGGAATCTTCGGCCCGACATCTTCGTACTGGAAGGTCTTGTCGGTGACCGGCGGGAACGGCGTCATCTCAGGGATGGCAACCACCTGTGGGTCTTTGAACTCCGGAGTCTCCTGTGGATCGCGACCGACCGCCCAGCGGATGCCGCGCTCCAGCAGGTTCACAAACCCTGGCTGGCTCCAGGTCCGCTCGTCGTGCCCCCACGCGGTGTAGAACACGCGGCCCTTCCCGTGCGTCCGGGTCCATGTGTACGGTTCAAAGCCCGTGTCATCGACGCGCACTTCGAGGACGGTACGGTTTTCCTCGTTGTGTTTGGTGTGGACATACGTCTCGTCAAAGCTCGCGAAGCCGTCAAAGCCCTGCATGATCGGGTCGTTGGGCTGCGTGATGCGCGTGCGGAAGACTCCCGTGCCGTGCCGCTGAAACTGCCCTCCCATGAGGGCCACAATCCGGTCATCGTTCCGGAAACAGAAACTCGCACAGTGGACGGGGATGAACCCTTTTCCGCTGGCGACGTATTCCAGAAGTGCGTCAGCCGCTGGCTTCTCGATGTTGTCGATGTTCGCGAACAGCAACAGTCCGTCAAACTGATTCAAAGTCGCGGTCTGCAGGACCGCCATGTCATCGGTGTACTTGACTTCAATCCCGCGTTCCTTGAGGACTGGAGCCAGCTTAACCGCAAGATCTCCCGGACGATGGTGTCCATTGTCTCCGAGAAACAGAACCTTGACCGGTTCCGCCGCCCAGCCGGGAGTGACACTCCAGAGGAGTCCGAAGAAAGCCAACCACAGTCGACCAGATCGCATTCCAAACCCTTCCAACGCTAACACGCCGAGCTGATCCACCACCACAGAGGGATGATGTTTCGCAGTTTGTTAACTTTGTAGAGTAAAGTTTTTTCATGGCCGATGCGAACGGTAAGCCCGAATCTTCTTCCAAACGCCATCAAATCAGAATTGCCTGATGCAAAGCGTGTGGATATATTACAGTCGTTACGCACGGCGCGTTGCGTGATTGTGGACACGACTGATTGACAAGGATTCGACTCATGAAACGATTTGTGGCTGTGCTGGCACTGTTGTGCGTGGCCGGTTTCGCGTATGCCGAAGCCGAGAAGAAGTTTGAAGCCAAGTGCATTGTGTCGGGTGGCCCAGCCAAGCAGGACAAGTGCGTGGAGTACAAGGGCGGCAAGGTCTATTTCTGCTGCGAAAACTGCCCCAAGGCGTTCGCCTCTGACAAGTCCAAGTTCGCCACCAAGGCCAACCTGCAGCTCGTCTCCACCGGGCAGGCCAAGCAGGCCAAGTGCCCGCTGTCCGGCGGCAAGCTGAATCCTGAAGCGAAGGTCACGATTGGCGGCGTGGAAGTGCAGTTCTGCTGTAACAACTGCAAGGGCAAGGCAGCTGGTACCGAGGGCGATGCTCAGATCGAACTGGTCTTCTCCGATGCAGCCTTCGAAAAGGGTGGCTTTGCCGTGCCGAAGAAGGAAGAAAAGAAGTAAGCCATCCGCGAACTTCTCGAAACAAAAGCAAAGGCTGCGCTGTGATCGGCGCGGCCTTTGTGGCTTTCTGGTCGCCTCGCTCGAATCGCCCCCCCCCGAACGACTATCATCCGGAACTGATTGAGTTGCCGAGGGGCGCACACGCGAACAGGGGCGGAGCCGATGCTCTGGGAAGTGGAAATTCATCCGATCACGGGCGAAGTCGACCGTGAAGGGCAACGCGTTCTTGCCGAGGCACAGGCCCAGGGGGCGGCCAGCGTGCGGACAATCCGTGCGGCCCGGTCGTTTCTGGTCGATGGCGACCTCGACGAAGCCACCGTGAAGTCCCGTGTGGTGCGTTTGCTGGCAGATGGCATTGTGGAGACCTGCCAAGTGCGGTCGTTACCAGCGGCCCCCGAGTCCGCAGCGCACCCTGTGGTGCCCGGGCTGAATCTGGTCAACGTCCTGTTCAAGCCCGGCGTGACCGACAATGTGGCCGAAACGGCGGCGAGCGCACTCCGGGCTCAAGGGCTCAAGGTCACCCGCGTGGCGACCTGCCGAAAGTATTGGATCAATGCGGATGCCGCCGCGCCCGACCTGCAACGGCTCAGCCGCCGCGTCCTGGCAAATGATGCCATCGAACAGCTGCTCACCGGAGCGCTGATCCTCAACACGATCGCGGTCGGTTCGGAGTACAAGTTCCAGCTGACTACCGTCGCGATCAGCACAATGGACGATGCAGCGCTGATGCATCTGAGCAAGCATGGCCAGCTCTACTTGAGCTTGGCCGAAATGCAGACCATCAAGCAGCATTTCATCGAACAACATCGCGATCCAACCGATATCGAGTTGGAAACCGTGGCCCAGACCTGGAGCGAGCATTGCTCGCACAAAACGCTCAAGGGGCGAATTGCCTACCGCGATGAGAACGGGACGCGGCAGTTCGAGAACATGCTGAAGGAGACCGTCTTCGGCGCTACACAAACCCTTCGCAAAAAGTTCGGGGCCAACGACTGGTGCGTCAGTGTCTTTAAGGACAACGCGGGAGTCGTCACGTTCAACGACACCTACGACATCTGTTTCAAGGTCGAAACGCACAACCACCCGTCCGCGATCGAGCCTTACGGCGGGGCGAATACGGGTTTGGGAGGCGTGATCCGCGACCCGATCGGCACCGGGATGGGGGCCAAGCCGGTCTGTAATACCGATGTTTTCTGCTTCGCGCCGCCCGATACGCCGGACAGCGAACTGCCACCGGGAGTGTTACACCCGCGAACGGTGATGCGGGGCGTCGTCTCCGGAGTCCGCGACTATGGCAATCGGATGGGGATTCCCACGGTCAACGGGGCGGTCTTCTTCGATGAGCGGTACATTGGCAACCCGCTGGTCTATTGCGGGAATGTCGCCTTACTCCCCGTTGGGATGAGCGAAAAGCATGTGCAGGCGGGCGATCTGATCGTTGCGGTCGGTGGCCGCACGGGGCGTGACGGGATTCACGGGGCGACCTTCTCCTCGGTCGAACTCGATCAGGAGAGCGAAACGATTTCGGGTGGAGCGGTCCAGATCGGTAATGCGGTCCAGGAGAAGATGATCCTCGATGTGATCATGGAGGCCCGCGATCGTGGGCTGTACCGCTCGATCACCGACTGCGGGGCCGGTGGGTTCAGCAGTGCCGTCGGTGAAATGGGCGAAGAGTCCGGGGCCGAGGTCTGGCTCGACAAATGCCCGCTCAAGTACAGCGGATTGTCCTACACCGAGATCTGGATCAGCGAGGCCCAGGAGCGGATGGTCCTGGCTGTGCCGCCAGAAAAGTGGGAGGCATTCCACCGGTTGTGCGCCTCGGAAGGGGTCGAGGCAGTGGCCTTTGGCCGGTTCTCGAATGACCAGCGATTGCGGCTGTTCTACCACGGGGAGCAAGTCGGCAACGTGGCGATGTCGTTCCTGCACGATGGGCGCCCGCCGGTGAATCGTGAGGCGGTCTATATTCCGCCCAAGGAATCTACCCAACTGACTGCCAGCAGCAAGACCGCCTCTTCCGTTGGTCCCGATGACTTCAATAGAACCCTCAAGAAGATTCTCGGTTCCCTGAACGTCTGCTCCAAAGAGTGGATCATCCGCCAGTATGACCACGAGGTTCAAGCAGGCAGCGTCGTCAAGCCGCTGGTCGGCGTGGCAAACGATGGGCCGTCCGATGCGGCGGTGGTCCGCCCCGATCTGGGCTCGATGCGGGGAGCCGTCATCTCCAACGGGATGAACCCACGTTACGGCGACTTCGACCCGTACTGGATGGCGGCGGCGGCAATTGACGAGGCGCTGCGGAACTGCGTCGCGGTTGGAGCCGATCCAGCCAAGATCGCGATCCTCGACAATTTCTGCTGGGGGAATACCGAACGGCCCGAAACCCTCGGTTCCCTCGTGCGGGCCGCCTTGGGCTGCCACGATGCGGCTTTGGCCTATAATACGCCGTTCATCAGCGGCAAGGACTCGCTGAACAACGAATTCAAGTACGACGATTCCCACGGCCAGAAGCAGGTCATCACGATTCCCTCCTCGCTGCTGATCTCCGCGATCGGCCAGATCGAGAATGTCGAGAATGCCGTGACGATGGACTTGAAGGAGGCGGGGAATCGCTTGATCCTGGTCGGCCAAACCAAGTCCGAACTGGGCGGCAGTCACTTCACGTTCGTGCAAGAATTGACCGGCGGTACTGTCCCCCGCGTCGACTTCAAACAGGCTCCACAGACCTTGCAGGGGGTCCACCAGGTGCTGGCCGCAGGACTCGTCCGCAGTTGTCATGACCTGAGCGAAGGGGGGCTGGCGTTGGCGCTGGCCGAGATGGCCTTCGCGGGCGGGCTGGGAATCGAAGCGTCCATCGCGGGGGTCTGTCCCGAGTCGTCGGATGCGGTCGATGCCCTGTTCTCTGAGAGCCAAACGCGGTTCGTGCTGGAGGTCGAATCACAGCATGTCGACCGTGTTCTCGCGACCCTTAAGGCCACCGGGACGCTCGCCGTGAACATCGGTTCGGTCACCCCTGACACACGTCTGAACATCGTCGGTTCGACCGGAGCGGTACTGATCGATGCTGATCTGGCGGATCTCAAGGCCAGCTGGCAGCTTCCTCTGAAGTGGTAGTCAGCCGTCATCTCGGGAGCCCTTCATGCCTGAGTCGATCATCGCCCAGGGTAAGTTCCTGAAGCTCGTCAAAAATGGTCGCTGGGAGTATGCCGCGCGGGTCCGCGCGTCGGGTGTGGTGGCCGTTGTGGCGATGACTCATGACCGCGAACTGGTACTGACCGAACAGTATCGGGTACCCGTGGGAGCGGTGGTGATCGATCTGCCCGCGGGGTTGTCGGGTGACATTCCCGGGGGTGAATCCGAAGCGTTAACGGTCGCTGCTCAGCGGGAACTGCGAGAGGAAACCGGGTACTCATCCCAGGTATGGAAGCCCCTCTATCGGGCCCCGTCATCAGCGGGCTTGACCTCGGAGATGGTTGATTATTTTCAGGCCGACAACGCCCGGCGAACCGCTGCCGGCGGCGGTGTCGATGGAGAACGAATCACTGTACATGCAATTCCCTTGCGTTCCCTTCGTCGCTGGCTGCGATCCCGAATGGCGGAGGGCGTGATGATTGACCCCAAGGTCTACGTTGCGTTGGCTTTTCTGAAGTAATCCCGGTTGAACTGTGCGGTTGTGCGACTTGGCGCGCCGGTGTGCGAATGTGTCTCGCATCGCCACCACTCGCGACGACAGGCAGCGACATCGGAGGGCGGCACGTCATTTGCCATCTTGGATGCGTACGTATGCCATCCCGTATGGGAGGCTGCGCCAGGAGCCTGCGGATGCCGCGATTGACGGTTTTTCTACGTGACAGTGGCCATTTGTGGCTGCTGTTGTTCGTGATTCTGGCGGGGGGCGGAGCGTTCTTCCTGATCCGGGCACAGCTGGTTCCGGCGACCTATGGAGACACCGGGGCCTATCGTGCAGCAGCACTCCAGGACAATGCAAACCGTCCGGCCATCTGGTCCAAAGATCAGACCTGTCTGGAGTGCCACCAGAACGTCGCCGAAGAGCGACACGGTTCGCTGCATGAGGCTGTCCGCTGTTTTCATTGCCACGGTGTAGGAACCGAACACATCGCGCAAGCCCGACTGGCAACGCAGAAGCCCGGAACTTCGATCCCCCCTGCTGCGGCATGGGACGGCGACTTCTTCACAAAGCTGGACCTGTATGTCACCCAGGACCGAAAGACCTGCTTGTCCTGTCATCAGGATGCCGTGGGAGTGCCTTCTGGCTTCAAGAAGATCCAGGTGAAAGTGCATCTGGAGGAGATGGGAGCCTCAGACCCCGACTCCCCCGAATCCTGTTTCGAGTGCCACAAGGGACACAACACCGCCCCCTGACCCGCTGCTGCCCCCTCCTTTCTTGCAGCCACGCCCCGGAACGTCCCACCGAGATTTCAGCCATGGATTCCACTCATTCCTCAACCCCGGTGTTGCCCATTCTCAATCAGCAACCGTCCTCCGGTCATTGCGGTGGAGCGGGTTGCGACAGTGCCTCACGGCGTCAGTTCCTGCGGGGGGCCGTGACGTTTGCCCTGGGGGCCTTGAATCTCACGGTGATTCAGGCCGTGGCGGAAGGTGTGGCCACCAGAGCAGTTCCTGCTGCGGGACTGGGGGACGGACTGCCCCGGGAGCCCGTCTATGGATTTCTGGTCGACACGGGGCGCTGCATCGGTTCTGGAAAGTGCCTGGTCGCCTGTCGCGTGGAAAACAACGTCCCCGAGGGATATGCCCGCACGTGGCTCGAACGTTATCTCCACATGAAAGATGGTTCGATCCGCGTGGAAAGAGTCCCCGAGACTGGATTGCAGGATTTGGCCATCGTCGATCCCGCTGAGATTGATCGGGCCTACTTTGTTCCCAAGCTCTGTAATCACTGCGAGGACGCTCCGTGCAATCAGGTCTGTCCGGTACACGCCGCGTTCTCCTCGCCGGACGGATTTGTCCTGGTGGATGCCGAGCGGTGTATCGGCTGTGCGTACTGCGTGCAGGCTTGCCCTTATGGAGCCCGATTCATCAATTCGGAGACGGGTACTGCCGATAAATGCACTTGGTGTTATCACCGGGTCCAGAAGGCGGAGCAGCCAGCGTGCGTGGAAGCCTGTCCGGTGGGAGCCCGGCTCTTTGGCCGCCTCGATGATCCCGACAGTGAAGTCAGCCGACGGCTGGCCGAAGTTCCCTCGCATGTCCTGAAGGAATCGCTGGGGACGCATCCCAAGACACGCTACCTGAATCTGTCTCAGGAGGTGATCTGATGTCTGAGGCCGCGTTTGTCTTCCCGAATGATGCGCATGTCGCCTGGAGCATCATGATTGTGCTGTACCCCTACCTGACAGGGCTGGTAGCGGGAGCGTTCGTCGTCTCGGCACTTTATCACGTCTTTCATCGGCAGGCCCTGCAGCCCGTGGCTCGTCTGGCCCTGGTCACTTCGCTCTGCTTCTGCGCCTTTGCGACCGTGCCCCTGCTGTTGCATCTCCATCGCCCCGAGCGAGCGTTCAACGTCATGATTACCCCGAGCGGGACATCGGCCATGGCGGGATTCGGATTCATCTACAGTCTGTACATGCTGGTGTTGATCGTGGAGGTGTGGCTGGTGTTCCGTCCCGAACTGGCCGCGCTGGGGCAGACCCGCCCGGGACTGTCTGGTGTGGCGTATCGCTGCCTGTCCCTGGGTGTGAAACACGTCAGCGACGGGGCTCGACTGATGGACAACCGGGTGACGCACGCGCTAGCCCTGATCGGCATACCGATTGCTTGCGTGTTGCATGGCTATGTCGGCTTTCTGTTTGGTGCGGTGAAGGCCAATCCGTGGTGGTCCACGGCGTTGATGCCCGTCATTTTCCTGATCTCCGCCATTGTGTCGGGGATCGGTGGATTGATCCTGCTCTACCTATTCTCCAGCTGGTGGCGACGTGTGCCAGCGGATCTGGAATGCGTTCGGGCCCTGGCCAAATACCTGTGGATGTTTCTCGTCGGGGCCGTGGTCCTGGAACTGCTGGAAATCGTCCACATGGCCTATGAGGCCAGCGGCGAATGGAATGTCATCGCGGCACTGATTCGGGATCGACTGCGGGTAAGCTACGGCATCATTCAGCTGGGGATTGGCTCGATGATTCCACTGCTGATTCTGCCGCTAGTGTTCCTGCCCCGACTGGGAAGGCGGGGTTTGGTGTTCGTGAGCGGGCTGGCATCCCTGCTGGTCTTGATCCAGGTCTTTGCGATGCGCTGGAATGTGGTGATCGGAGGACAGATGTTTTCAAAGAGCTTTCGGGGCTTTGTGACTTACCACGTGGAGTGGCTCGGTCGCGAAGGTCTGCTCGCTGCGGGGATGGTCTTGCTGCTGCCGCTGATCGCCCTGACTGTGGCCGCCCGACTCCTCCCCCTGTGGAGTGAAGCGGAACCCGCTCCGGGGCTACCGCCGCGACTGTAAGAAATAATAACGCAGGTCGTTTCGAGGCGAGCCCGCACGACGGGCCCTGGTGTGTGCGACTCAATTATCGGTCAACGTCCTCCATGGGGGGCGACGACGTGACGTAATCACGAGTCACCAAGATTCGCACCACTCTCGTTGTCTCGAAGACCAGAGTTGCGATACGGGAGTGATTCTCCCAGAATCGGATGGCCGGGGCTTGGCACGTTGCCCGGAATGCCTGACTGGGGGATGGGACCATCTTGCGCAAAATCATGAGACGGACTGATCGGCTGACGGGACTCGGAATTCTCGGATGCCTGTGGTGCCTGCTCTGGTCGGGGACTGACTCCCAGGCTGTGGAGCCCTCGGAGACAGCGAGCCCGCCCACCCACGAGAATCGCACCGTCGAGGGATGGTCTGTGCGGATCGAATCATCGCTGCTCAAGGGGGATCAGGCCGCACAGACGGAGGTTGCTCTCCAGCTTCTTCAAGGGCAGTTGCAGGAAGTTATCAAAGTCGTTCCCGCACCGGCGCTCAGATCGCTCCGGGGAGTGACGTTATGGTTCTCGCCGGAATACACCGGAGTACCGCCACGAGCGGAGTACCACCCCGGACGACAATGGCTGGTTGATCAGAAGCGGAACCCCGAGATGGTGAAAGGGGTGGAATTCACGAATATCCGGATCTTCGAGCGAGAGCTGGATCGGATGCCCAATTTTGCCCTGCACGAATTGGCGCACGCCTACCACGACCAAGTGTATGGCTTTGACCACGCCAAGATTGCGCAGGCCTATGCTCGCGCCAAAGACGGTGGAAGCTATGAACAGGTTGAACGGTGGAGTGGTTCCGGGGTGCCCGTCCGCCGCGAACGGGCCTACGCGATGACGAATCCGATGGAGTATTTTGCCGAGACCTCGGAAGCCTTCTTCTCTCGCAATGACTTCTACCCCTATAACCGCGAAGAATTGCTGAAGCACGATCCCGACATGGCCCAGCTGCTGCATCAATTGTGGGGGATGCGAGAACCGGAACCGGCGACATCGGCCCTGCCGCCCATTGTTCCGCCGCCCCCTGAATGGAAGGTGTCGGCGTTCTATCAGAAGTCGATCAGCGCCAACGGGTACCCCATCGTGGCATCGGCCCATGTCAACGATTACGCTCTGCGCGAGGCGGCCTATCTCGTCAATCTGATGCTGGCCAACCGCCCCGATCTGCGCGAGGCGATGATCCAGAACGGATCCCGAATGTGCATCATCGGGTGGAACGAGTTTACGACCGACCTGCCGGATTTCGCCTGGCTCAAGCCCAAGGATTTCTGGGATGCCCGCGCCCGTGGGACGGGTGGCTCGCAAACCGACCCGTACTGCTCGTCAGCGGAGGAGAACCTGCTGAAGTATCCCGGCGATCCTTACTCGACCGAGAACATTTTAATTCATGAATTCGCCCATAACATCCACTTGCGCGGGATGGTCCAGGTGGACCCCACGTTTGATGCCCGAGTCAAGGATGCGTATGACCAGGCCATGACGGCGGGGCTCTGGAAAGGGGCGTACGCCAGCACCAATCATCACGAGTATTTCGCGGAAGGGGTCCAGTCATGGTTCGATAACAACCGCCCCCCCGATCACGACCACAATCACGTCCAGACTCGTCGGCAACTGAAGGAGTACGACCCGCTACTGGCCAAGCTATGCGAAGAAGTGTTCGGCGAGACCGAGCTGGTATACACCGATCCGACCACGCGGCTGACGGGGCATCTTCTGGGATACGATCCGACCCAGGCACCAACCTTTGTGTGGCCCGAGCGGCTGAAGAAAGTCAAAGAAGAGATCCGAGCCAAAGCTCAGAGTCGTTCGAAGGGGCAGTAGTCCAGAAACCGGCTGCGGACGCACATTGTGAAGGACTGTGTCTGAGGGGACCATCGGCAGTCGGTAATTGGCCGTAAGGCAGAATGCTCGAATTACCGAGGAAACAGCGGCTGGGATTGAATTCTCGCCATTTTCGTGCCGTTATTCCGTAGTTTTCCATCTTCAGCTGTTCCACTTGGAGAGTGACCGCCAGGCATCGCGGCGGCGATGACAACCGCCATTGACAACCGCCATTGACAACCGGTCCCCTGAAAACCGGTCCAGGCGAAATCGCTATCGCTCCAATGGACCCGTTGGATTACAACGCCGCATCGTGAAACGGGCATTCCTCAGGGATGTCAGGCACTGCGGGGCGGACTTTGGATCAATCCCAACCGATTGTGGAACTGCGTCATGCTTCCCGGACCTTCGGGAGTCAGGCGGTGCTGCGCGATGTGACCCTCCCCGTGGCCCGGGGCGAAACCCTGGTCATCATTGGCGAAAGCGGCTGCGGCAAGAGCGTAACGTTGAAGCTGATGATGCGGTTGATGGAGCCCTCTTCCGGAGAGGTGCTCTGGGACGGCCAGTCGATTTCCCGATTGTCGGAGCGGGAGCTGAGCCGGGGACGATTACGGTTTGGCTATCTGTTTCAGATGGCGGCCCTTTTCGACAGCTTGACGGTCTATGAGAATGTGGCCTTTGGGCTGCGACAGAATCATCGAATGCCCGAGGAACAGATCCGCCTGATCGTTCGCGATCGATTGCGGGATGTCGGATTGAGTCTGGATGTTGTCGAACACAAGCGTCCGGCGCAGCTGTCAGGCGGGATGAAAAAACGTGTCGGTCTGGCCCGCGCCATGGCCCTGGACCCCGAGGTCGTGCTGTACGACGAACCGACAACGGGGCTGGACCCGATCATGAGCGACGTGATCAATGAACTCATCCTGCATACCCGCAAACGCGGCTCGGTCACCAGCATCGTAGTCACGCATGACATGCTCACCGTTCGCAAAGTGGCGGATCGGGTGGTGATGCTCTACCCCTTGTCACGGCTGGAGCCCGACGAGGGACAGATCATTTACGAAGGGACCGCCGAGGCGGCCTTCGACAGCCCGGACCGTCGCGTGTCGCAGTTCGTTCGCGGCGAAGCCGGCGAGCGCTTGATGGAGCTGGCTGCCGCATGACATTCGCGTTTCTCCGGCATGGACGATCGGGGCATCCCGATCGTTGCACACCGCGTTTTGAGTCTTTCTTCCGCCTTCCACACGCTGCTTTCCACTCCCATGTCTGAACGCAATCTTCAATTTCGAGTGGGTCTCTTCGTGATCACGGCTGTCGGCATTGCCGGAGCGTTGATTATTCAGTTTGGAGAGGTCCAGAAATACTGGAAAAAGACGTACGCCATCGCCGTCCACTTCGAAGAAGCCCGTGGAACACACCCCGGCTGCCCGGTTCGCATGAACGGAGTGACGATCGGCGAGGTGGGCCAGGTTATTCTGAGTGAAAATGAGCCCGGAGTGTTGGTCGTCTTGCAGATTCATGAGGACCGCCGGATTCGGAGAGACGCTCAGCCCGCCCTTGTCCAATCGTTGTTCGGTGATGCCGCAATTGAGTTTTCGGGGGGGCAGAGTCCCGAGTATCTGGCCCCCAACAAGCGACTCAAAGGGTTAACCTCCCAAGACCCGATGAAAGCCGTCGAGAATCTGGAGAAAACCGTCTCGACGACATTGGCATCCTTTGAAGCCACCAGCCGTGAATGGCAGTCTGTCGGACGGAACATCAACACCCTGGTCGAAACCGAACGGGGGAGCATCGACGATGTCGTGAACCAGGCAGCCATCGCCTTGGACACGTTTACGCAGACGATGCAGAACGCCTCAAAAACGATGACGACCGCTTCGCACACGCTGGAAAGCACCAATCGACTGCTCGACGATCCGCAACTTCAAGCCAACCTCAAGAGAACGATTGCCACACTTCCCCAGATGGCCGAGGAGACGCGGCAAACCATTGCCGCAGCCCGCAGCTCGATCCAGAAGATGAGCGAAAACCTCGACAAGCTGTCGATGGCGACCGATCCGCTGGCCGAGCAAAGCCAGACGCTGGTTTCCCATCTCAACGGTAGCCTGAGGCAGCTGGAGTCATTGCTGACAGAACTCAATGAAGTGGCCACGGCGGTGAATCATGGAGACGGTTCGTTGAGGAAGTTCGCGGAGAACCCGGAGCTGTATAACAATTTGAACAAATCAGCGACCTCACTGTCGCTGCTCCTGAAGAACATCGAACCGATCATGGCCGATGTCCGAGTCTTCAGCGACCGAGTGGCCCGCCATCCTGAGATTCTTGGCGTGGGTGGTGCCTTGCGGGGCAGCTCAGGCATCAAAAACCCGGACGAAGAAATCGAGCAGGCCGGATTTCAGGAACCCGTCAAGCCGGTCCGCCGTCCGCAGCCTTAGTCGACTACCCAGGAAGGTGGAACTGGAAGTATCAGCATCTGGTGTCAGGACTACAGAGTTAACCACGGAGACTCGGAGCAAGCCCGAGCGAGGAGTCACCGGCAGCATTCGCTCGACTCCCGTATTCAACGGGAGGGCAGTTGATGATTGTGTTCTGGAATGACCAAGGCTCAGTGATTCGGTGATCGTACCGCCGCGTGTTGTTTTCCAGGGGATGGCGGGGGCGTGGTCTGGGGGGCTGAAGGGTTCAACCATGACGGACTGACTCGATATTGGTCCTGATTCTTTTGGATCTGTTTGCGAAGTCGGGCCAGAATCTCATCCGTCTGATCGTTGAGCAGGCTGTTGACCGACGCTCGCGCGTTATCCCCAATCTCTTCGGCAGCCCAGCCTCCGACGAGTCCGATCTGTCGGGTATCGATATCCCGGACATTCAATTTCAGGGTTTCAATGGTCGGCGTGACCTGGATTGCGGGAAAGATTGCCCCCGGGGGCAACACGGTGTCGAGTTTCACCGCACAGCGGGCCAGTGCGGCAACAGTCACGTCCGCACGGACCGTACCATTGAGTCCCTTTACGCCGAATACCCAATGTGCAAAGTCCGTGTCAACGCAGGCTCGCAACTGAAGCTGCATGGTGAAGCGGATGGTGCCATCAACTTCCTGGGCCACATCGCGGAACTCCATCTGCAAAGTTTTTTCGGGGTCCAGCAGTGTCACCGTGTGACGCTGCCAGAGGCCGTGATTGACCTTGCGAGTCTGAGGTCGCAGTGATGGCCAGCCGTTCTTCGACTTCAGGTCATAACGCGTAATGACCTCGGTTTTTTCGCCCCAATGTTTGTCTTTGACGGATTCGGCGGGCACGGTCGCGATGACGGTCGTGCGCAACAGTTCGGCCCACTTGGCTGGCGTTGCCTCTTCGGGAGGGGCTTCGGCGTAGACAACACATTCCCCCCCGCTCCCTGCCAGCAGCCCCAGCAGCAGACTGAGAAACAAACGAAGGCAATCGGTTCCATGATGCATGGGACAGCTCGTGGAGAAACCTGAGCCTTCCCGAAACAGGAGGGCAGTAGTCCACAGAGATTTTACCGGGAAGTGCCGTAACAGGGAGACCGGTTTTTCAGATGGCAGGCAGGGGCGTTTGTAGCGATTGTCCGGCGAGCGGCTTTTGTTGCCAATCGGCAACATCGTCTCTCAAAGTTCTGTAGAAAAACTCGCTCCACATGGTGGGCGAGTTCATTAGCTTGGGAGCATGCCGCATCGCTCATGGCGAAACGCACGACTGCCGTTGTTGGTCTGGTTCAGGAATCGCGTCATGCCCATCACCACTGGTCAGGAATATCTGTCGCTTCTGGAGAAGAGTCAGCTGCTCGACACGGCGGTTTTAACCACTCTCGCCCCCCAGGTCGAAAAACATTCCCAGACCGATCCCAAACGGTTGGCCATGACGCTGATCAAGAATCAGCTGATTACTGAGTATCAGGCCCGCCAGCTGATGTCTGGAAGATACAAGGGATTTTACCTGGCGCGATACAAGCTGATGGAGCTGCTGGGGATGGGCGGTATGGGCCGCGTCTACCTGGCCGAGCAAGTCTCCATGGAGCGACTGGTCGCGATCAAGTTGATCAGTCTGACCAGGAATAAGGATCGGCAAAAGCAGGCCCTGGCCCGGTTTGCCCGCGAGGCTCTGGCGGTTGCCGCCCTGCGCCATCCGAATATTATTCAGGCGTTCGACTTTGTGAATGAAAACGGCATGCCGTACATCGTCATGGAGTATGTCGAAGGAATGGACACCGCCCGACTGGTCCACAAATTCGGGCCGATTCCCTGGAAGCAGGCTGCCGAGTACGCACGGCAAACAGCGCTCGGGCTGGCCCACGCCCACGCGGCGGGGATCGTCCATCGCGATATCAAGCCCGGAAATCTGCTGGTGGATTCCTCC
>QWPB01000052.1 GCA_003671275.1 Planctomycetota bacterium
AACACGAATTGTCCGACCGTCGATGAGCAGGCTCGCGATCCGGCGGAGTTCAGCAGCGACGATATCGGAGAATCGTCATGGCGGCAAACGAGTGCCCAGAACTTGTGACTGAGAATCCTTGGGATCGGCCGCTAAACAACGTCCAGTGGATCGATTACGATTCTTCGGCCATTACTTCCTGTTCATGTTCGGAACGTGTCCATGTCCGCTTTGCCTGCTCCGCTCTGTCCGCCGCGTCGAATTCTGATGGGTCCAGGACCGAGCGATATTGCTCCGCGTGTATTGGCAGCTCTAGCTGGTCCGACCGTGGGACATCTCGACCCGTACTTCCTCAAGGTCATGGACGAAGTCCAGTCGATGCTGCGGCAGGTGTTCTCGACCAGTAACGAACTGACCATGTCCGTCAGCGGTACCGGCAGTGCGGGGATGGAGACCTGCGTCGTCAACCTGATCGAGCCGGGCGACCGGATGCTGGTCTGCGTCAACGGAGTATTCGGCGGACGCATGGCTGATGTTGCTGCTCGATGTGGAGCCGAGGTCACCAGGATCGAACGCCCCTACGGCGAGGTCTTCACACCCGATGAAGTCGCAACTGCCATCAAACAGTGCCAGCCGAAGGTGGTCGGGATCGTCCACGCTGAAACATCAACCGGAGCCTGTCAGCCACTCGAAGAGATTTCCCAGATTGTCCACGACGCCGGAGCACTGTTATTGGCCGACTGCGTGACCTCACTCGGTGGGCTCCCCGTCGAGATCGACCAGTGGCAGGTCGATGCGGCCTATTCCGGGACGCAGAAGTGCCTCAGCTGTCCGCCGGGACTATCGCCGGTCACGTTCTCAAAGGCTGCGGGGGATGTCATTGCGGCACGCAAGACGAAGATCGCGAGTTGGTACTTCGACACGATGCTGGTGCGGAACTACTGGGGCCAGTCGCGGGCGTATCACCACACGGCCCCGATCAATATGAACTATGCCCTGCATGAAGCTTTGCGGGCGACGCTGGAGGAAGGGCTGCCTGCACGGTTTGCGCGGCATCGCAAGAATCATCTGGCCTTGAGAGCGGGAATCGAAGCGATGGGGCTGGGCTTCGTCGTCGCTGAGCCGTACCGGCTGCCGATGCTGAACGCCATTCGCATTCCGGACGGTGCGGACGACAAGGCCGTGCGTGGTAAGCTGCTGAATGACTACGGCATCGAAATTGGTGGCGGCCTGGGCGCGATGGCGGGAAAGGTGTGGCGTGTCGGTCTGATGGGCGAAACGAGTACCCCGCGCAACGTCCTGGTATTTCTCGCAGCACTGGAAGCCTGTCTCCCGGGGAAGGTTCCCGCCGGAGCTGGAGTGGCGGCGGCGAACGCGTACTATGGTTCGTAGTGCGTTACGCGACACTGTCAAACTCCGGCAAGTTCTGGGAACAGCCGACAGGGGGTTCCTGTCGGCTCAGGAGGTTTTCGATCCGGCATCTCTCGATTCGAACTCCGATTTTTCACGCGGGCCACGATTTTCGTGACCATCGGGATCGATGAATTCAGCCGGTGTACTTTCCAGGCTCAATCTGCAGATTCGATTCATCAGCCGCAGGCCGATAGCCACTTGGTCAATCCCTCTCGTTGCTCTGCAATCCAGAACCCCGTCACCCCGTCTACTCTTGTTTCAATTGCTTGAAGTAATCCGCGTACTGCGGAACTCGACTCGTATCCGCTCCGCACTCCACCAGGAAAGCGATCGTTCCATCGCGATCTCCCCAAGTGTCTGAAAGGGCAACACGACTTCGAATTGCCATGGCCAACGGAAGTACTCCATTGAAATTCGGCGAGTTGACATCAAATCGATCCTTATGCTTCGTCAGGAGGTGACGAATGGTGGGAAGATCAAAGTGCTTGATCGCGGTGTCCAAAACACTGACGCAGTCAAAGTGCAGTGAATCGGTAGAAGCTCCCGCTTCAATCAGGGCATCGATCACCTTGATGTTTCCGGACGCACAGGGTTGTACTTTCACATCAATCGATCTCCTGTCGGATGTGTATCGGGATTCCAGCCCCACGGGCTTCCTGATGTAGGCCCCCGAAACGGCCAGATGCAATGCGGACAACTCCTCTCGTTCATACTCCATCTTGGCACCCGCTTTCGTCAGTGCCCGAACTGCATGGGCACGCCCGATGCGCGCGGCTCTGGCCAGCGCTGTATACCCTTTGCTTCCGAATGATTTGCTGATCTCATCCCGCTTTTCAATGTCAGCACCATACCGTACCAGCAATTCAATCATTTCCGCCGAGTCGCTGGTCGCTGCTAAGTGCAGAGGGAGATTTCCAATCGCGTTGAGCTGATTCGGATCGGCCCCAGCGTCCAACAGAATTTGGGCGAGTTCCACATGATTCATACCCACCGCACGGTAGAGCGGGGGCCAGTGCCAGTTTCCTTTCTTTAGGATTTGTGGATATGCCTTCAGGTGACGGCGCACCCAATCCAGATCACAGAGTGTGATGCTGCTGTCAAAACTCTCCAACGCACTCTTCTCGGATTGGATCTTGGGTGCAGTAACCAGCAAGTCGGCACATCCCGTACCCAAGTACAGGAATGTGACCACATAGAAGAGTCCTAATGCGAGCGATTTCATTAGTAGTCCTCAAAGTCGATCAGGTTCAGTTCGTCCGCGATATCAGTGGCATCCAGCCCAAACGATACCCAATCCCAATCGGGCCACCACCAGTGATCGGGATCCGGCCAGTCCGTCGAACCGCTCACAGCCTCCCATGTCGGCATCCCCTGATTCTGCCAATAGTCGCTTGTTGATCGAACGGTGAGTCCTAACTGCTTCCCGATCTCACGAATCATTTGACCAGCGATCTGCTTGGCTTCCGGGGCATCGGAAGAGTATCGGGGCTGAAGTGAGTTACTGTAAGCCTCAACATTACTGACAATATTGTAGAAATTCTGCCTGCCCTGGAAGTCGATCGTGATTGTAGTAGTCGAGTAGGAACTTGATCCGTAGGACGAACTGTCCATGATGGCATACTGAAAGACATCGTTCTGGAGAACTTCCGGATTGCCAAGCCCTGCGAGAAACTGATTGAATGACTCTCTCATTTGTGCGGCCTGTTCGTCGATCTCCATTCGAGATGTCTCCCAAGCGGAATGCATGCTGGCTTTAGCTTTTGTCAAAAAATTCTCCATTGTCTGGGCCTCGCCGGGAAGTTTCATATCCAGCAATGCTTTCGCCGCTGATTTCAACGCCTCCTCGGCCAGGTTTAAGGCTTCTTCTGTTACAAACGCCAGTCGCCCGATCGTTCCCGACGCTGCAGACGCAACAAAGTTGGCCGTTCGCCCCGTCCACCAGTCTTGATCGTTAGCCAGTCTGCGTTCGATGAAATCTTTCAGCATGTCTAACGCGTCTTTGGTTCGCGCGTATCGAATATCAACATTTGTGGACTCGTGATCCCGCCAGTTCGTGATTTCCGCATTGACTGCACTAATCGCCGTATCTTTCTCTGAAGATGTGCGTGTCGGCAGCGTTAACGTGTAGCGGAGCAGATCGTTCCCACTGCTGTCCATATTACCTTCGATCCCGACGCTCCCCAGACTTGGCTGATCAGTGAAGCCCCAGACTGCGTAGTCAGTGATATCGTTCGCCAATGGAGAAAACACAACATCATTGGCATTCTGTCCGAATATTACCACGTCAGGCACTGCTATTGCGGACAGTAGTTGACGAGTCTCGCAAGCTTCTACGTGCTTATGACCGCCAATCGACCGGCGCCGGCGGGAACATGGAACATGGAACATGGAGATCCCCCAATCAACTGCATTCGAGAACAAAAGTCGAACTGTCATTTTTTATCGGCTCAATTAGACAGTTTGTCAATGGCAAAGACGCATGATTTGTACTGGATTTTCGATGCACTTCGCTCGGAGCGGAGTCTTTCATCCTGGTGCACAAGTGACCTGCCAGAGTCTGGCTCGCCTTCCTCCGGAAAGAACAAAAGGTGAGAACAAAAGGCATCAGGAACCATTCTGTGCTCATTTCACCAGTTTTGGTCGACCTCGTGGGAGGGTGGTGACTTCCAGGCCCATCTGTTTCACGGTACGTTCGGTCCATTCGGGACTTCCCGGCGGGGTGGCGGGCGTGGCCCGGTTGAAACGCTGACTTGTCGGGTGCCACGGCTCTGTGAGCCGTGTCGGGCGACACTGGACTTCCACTGGGAGAAGCACTGCTCACAGAGCAGTGGCACGCTTTGCTTTGAAACACCCCCGAATTCTCCGCTTCGTCGGGCAACCTGCAGCCCGGGCCCGGGCCAAAGCGCCCCGACTGCGGACACCCCGTGTCGACGGCTCGGGAACTGAATGCAACCACCCGGGGGGAGAGGCTCCCGCCGGGTGGTTCGCATGTTGAGGACACGGCAGACTCACGTCTGCCGCTCGCCAGGGCCTACAGGCCCTTCTTGATCATCAGCTTCAGCAGGTCGCAGACGCGGTTGCTGTAGCCCCACTCGTTGTCGTACCAGCTGACCAGCTTGAAGAAGTTGCTGTTCAGCTCGATGCCGCTGCCGATGTCGAAGATCGACGAGGCCGGGCAGTGGATGAAGTCGGTGCTGACGACTTCGTCGCCGGTCACCTGCAGCACGCCCTTCAGGTAGGTTTCGCTGGCCTTCTTCATCGCAGCTGCGATTTCGGCGTAGCTGGTGGCCTTGGTCGTCTTGACA
The DNA here is from genome assembly GCA_003671275.1 of Planctomycetota bacterium. Taxonomy (GTDB): domain Bacteria; phylum Planctomycetota; class Planctomycetia; order Planctomycetales; family Planctomycetaceae; genus TH-plancto1. The sequence continues at coordinate 4,698 of QWPB01000052.1, forward strand.
GTCAGGTCGACGACCGACACGGTCTGGACGGGAACGCGAAATGCCATCCCGGTCAGCTTGCCCTTCACTTCGGGGCAGACCAGAGCCACAGCCTTCGCAGCACCGGTGGCGCTGGGGATGATGTTCTGAGCAGCGGTACGGCCACCCTTCCAATCCTTCTTGCTGGGGCCGTCGACCGTCTTCTGAGTCGCGGTGTAGGCGTGGATGGTGGTCATCAGACCTTCATCGATGCCGAATTCCTTCAGCAGCACGTCGACGACCGGAGCCAGGCAGTTCGTGGTGCAGCTGGCGTTGGAGACGATGTGGTGGCTCTTGGGATCGTACTTGCCGCAGTTCACACCCATGACGATGGTGATATCTTCGCCCTTGGCGGGAGCGGAGATGATGACCTTCTTGGCACCGGCGGTGATGTGGCCCTTGGCCTTCTCAGCTTCGGTGAACAGACCGGTCGACTCGATCACAACGTCAACGCCCAGGGCCTTCCAAGGCAGTTCGGCAGGAGTCTTGGCGCTGACGACGAGGATGTCGTGGCCATTGACGACGAGGACATCGTCTTCGGCTTTGTCTGGGCTGGACTTCTTGGAGGAGACTTCGCCCGCAAAACGTCCCTGAGCCGAGTCGTACTTCACGAGGTAAGCGAGGTTGTCTGCCGGGACGATATCGCCGACGGCGACGACCTGCACATCATTGCCAATGATCCCCTGCTCGACCATTGCGCGAAACACGAGCCGACCGATGCGTCCAAAGCCGTTGATGGCCACTTTCACTGACACGACTGATCTCCGAATTTGAGAAGCAGGGACTCGATCCCCGCGTCAGTTGCCCACAGGGGAACACCGGGAATCGAACCACACGGACCACAAGCATCGGTTGCCGTGCGGATTGCAAGCGGCGAAGTCTATCGCCACGGGGAATCGCCCTTCAAGCCCTAGCCCAGAGATCAATGGCGATGTATTCGAAGGCGCAGCTGGATTTAATCCCAAAATCGTTTCGTGGCGGTCAGATCGGGCAAAACCTCATAACAGAATGCCAAAACCGTATCGGATTCATCGGATGGCGAACCACAAAAAAATCAACGCATCTCTTCACCGTCACAGTAATTCCGTCATACAAAACGAACCGCTGAGTCACTCCCTGTGGGAATGATAACGCCGTTTGCGAAATCTTCCTCCCGGGCGAGGCCCTCAGCCGGTCAGATCCGCCAGCAGAGGAAACACACTCAAGAACCTGCCGACCGTGCCCCGCCCCGTTCGACCAGCGCTTGCCGCAGAACGAGATCCACAGGTTCACGGGTCAGCACCCGGTGGTAATCCACTCTCAAATCCCGGCACGCCAGTTCCAGACCATCGCAGAATTTGCGAACTTCCGCCTGGTAGGCCTGCTTCAGGCTCCGCGTTTCGACAAGCTGTTCACCCAGGAGTTCCATCCCTTGAAACAGGACGGGCCCCTCGAATGCGAACTCCCATTCGGCGGGGTCCAGGACATGCCAGAGCAGGACATCATGCCGCCGGGACCGGGCGGCCTGAAGGCCAGCCCGGATTTCGTCCAGCGGCCGCAGGCAATCGCTGGCGATCACCACCACGGATCGACGCGGCGTCTGTTCCGTAAACTGCTCCAAAGCGGTCGCAAAGGGGCGTTCGGATCGTGCGGGGGTCGCGGTGGGCGTAATTCCCTTCAGACGATCGACCACGGCCTGCCAATGTCCCAGGCGACCTCCGGCGGGCAACTGCCGCGCTGTCGATCGATCGATCGTCGACAACGAAACCAAATCCTGCTGCTGAATGACCACGAATCCGATCGCCGCCAGCAACCATTTCGCGTACGCCAGCTTGGATACGGGTGTTCCTACCGACTGGTAGGTCATCGATTCCGTGACATCCAGCAACAGGTGGCAGGTCAGATCGGATTCCATCTCATATTGGCGGACATAATACCGGTCGCGACGACCGAAAACTTTCCAGTCAATATGCCGGAGATCGTCGCCAGGAGCGTATTGCCGGTGTTCGGCAAATTCGATCGAGACGCCGCGAGCCGGACTGTGATGGTGCCCGGAAAGGATCCCTTCCACGATCGCCCGAGCCTGAAGCTCCAGAGAGGCCAGACGCGACAATTCCTCGGGGGTCAGCACGATAATGGTCCGCAACGGTGGAGGCTGCTGTCATCGATCCTGAGGGGAGTGTATCGATCGGTCGTGAACGATGCTGCCTCGGATCGGCTGGAATGCCGTCTGGCGGCGCGGTAGATTCCGCCCTCCATTGGCACACCCAGAACGTCCTGAAAGGTCGAATTGTGAACGCGAAGATTGTTCTCCTGCCCGGTGATGGAATTGGTCCCGAAGTCGTTCGCGAAGCCGAAGCGGTCCTTCACCGGATCGCCGCAAAGTTCGGTCACAGCTTCGATTTTTCCACGCATCTGATCGGCGGCTGTGCGATTGACGCCACCGGCGAAGCCCTGCCCGAGACCACGCTGGCGGCTTGTCGCCAGGCCCAGGCCGTGCTGCTGGGAGCCGTCGGCGGGCCGAAGTGGGATGACCCGAAAGCCAAGACCCGTCCGGAAGCCGGTCTGCTCAAAATTCGCAAGGAGCTGGGGCTGTTTGCCAACCTGCGTCCAATTACGACATTTGACTGTCTGCTTGATTCGTCGCCGCTGAAACGGCACATCGTCGAAGGGACGGACATTCTTTTTTTCCGCGAACTGACCGGCGGATTGTACTTCGGAAAGTCGGGGCTGGAGCAGCACACCGACGGCAGCGAGACCGCCTTCAGTACGATGACCTACAGCACGCACGAGATTGAGCGGATCGTGCGAATGGCGGCCCAGGCGGCGATGAAGCGCCGTAAGAAGTTGACGATGGTCGACAAGGCCAACGTGCTGGAAGCCTCACGGCTATGGCGGCGGGTCAGCGAGCGGGTCGTGAAGACCGAGTTCCCCGAACTGGCCTACGATGTGGTGTTGGTCGATTCCATGGCGATGCATCTGATCTCGCGGCCCGCGACGTTCGATGTCGTGGTCACGGAGAACATGTTCGGTGATATCCTCACGGACGAGGGCTCCATGCTGCCGGGTTCGCTGGGTCTGCTCCCCTCCGCGTCGCTCGGCGAGCCGGGACCGGGTCTGTATGAGCCGATTCACGGGTCGGCCCCGGATATCGCGGGCAAGGGGTTGGCGAACCCGCTGGCTACGATCCTGGCTGCGGCGATGCTGCTGCGACACTCGCTGAATCTGACGGCGGAAGCGGAAGTGATCGAAACAGCCGTCACCGCAGTCCTCAACGCCGGACACCGCACGAAGGACATCGCCCGCAAGGACGAAAAATCCGTAAGCACCACGGAAATGGGCCAACTGGTATTGCAGGCCATCGGCTAACAGCCCGCAGTGGTACCCATCGACCGGCGGCCTCGGAACGGTGTTCCGGGGCCGCCGTTTTCGTGGAGTGCCAGGCCGACCGGCAACCCACCAGTATTCACAGCTTAGTTTTTTACAGCCTAGTTTTTTACGGCGGAAACCGGCTCGGGATCGTCCCGGAAAATCGCCAGCGGAGACAACAGCCCCAACCGGTTGTCCAGCGCCAGCGGGTTTCCGTCCGCATCCGTCAACGGCAATGCCGGTTCCCACTTGCGTGTCGCCAGCGTGACCACCACCATCGACACGAACGACACGACCACCGCCCAGGGCGAAGCGATATACACGGCATCCCAGATCGCGTCATCCCAACTGATCTCACCATCGGTGGTGTTTACCACCTGGGTTTCCTTTAAGTAGTAGAACACCCCGGCGATCCAGGTCGCGATCCCGCCGACAATCGATGCCAGCGCGCCCAAGCGATTCGCGGATTTCCAGTACATGCCGCAGACGAAGGGGACGGCCATCCCCACCAGCAACACCGACCAGGCCATCATCGCCAGGTTGTACGAGTCGCCAATCAAGTAGGCGATCCCGATGCAGGCCCCTCCAATAATCACCACCATTACGCGCGTCCACCACAGCTTCTGTACATCATCTGCCTCCTTCTTGGAAAAGAACGGTAGAATATTCTCAGTGAAGACGGACGCCCCGGCGAGAATGGCGCTGTCGGAGGTGCTCATCATGGCCGAAGTCAACGCCGCCATGAACAAGACGTTGAGCCAGACGGGAAGGTAAGTCTGCGAGGCCACGACCAGCAGGCCTTCCAGATGTTCCTTGTTCAAGGCGGGTGGGTCGAGCTTAAAGATCATGATCCCGATCAACGGCGACATGATCCCGAAAACAAAGTACAGCAGGGCGGCGATATAGCTGCCCCAGACCGAGGTGGCCTCGTTGCGGGCCGACATCGACCGCTGCATCAGATCCTGGGTTGCGATACTGCCAAAGCCGATCGTGATCCACGCGGACACCCAATACAGCCAGCCTGTCAGCCCGGTGTATCCCAGGTATCCATAGTGCTGAATCGGCGTGATCGCGAACGGCTCACTGACATACTGTGTGGCAGTACAAGCCATCAGCCCATCCCAGCCGCCGATTTCCTTCAGCAGGTACAGGAACACGGCGGTGATGCCACCCGCAGTAAAGAACATCTGGATGAAGTCCAGCAGTGTGTCCGCCAGCATCCCCCCCATCGTGGTATAGCCCGTCACCACCACCCCGACGAGCAGCATGCCTGCCCAATCGGGCCAGCCCAGCAGGCTGTGAACCACGTGCGCCCCGGCCACAAACTGAGCCGCCGTCCAGACGAGGTAGGCCACAATCTGCAGGACGGAAGCCACCAGATCAACTTCCTTGCCGTACCGTTTGGCAAAGAAATCGACCACTGTCAGATACCGGGCCCGCCGCATCAGTCGGATGAAAAACATCCCGGAGATCAACAGACAGACGACCGCCCCCAGCGGGTCCAGAATGGCCCCTTGCAGGCCGTACATATACCCCTTGGTGCTGGCCCCCATTAAAGTTTCAGCGGCGAACCATGTCGCCATGATCGATGCGGCGGTCATGTAAATCGGCAACCCGCGGCCGGCCACCACATAATCCGACGCGTTATTGACCTTGCTGGCGGCCCAGAAGCCAATGGCCAGCCGCACAAAAAAGAACGCCACAATCCCGGTAATGACCCATCCCGTATGGGGATACCCGGTCAGATCGAAAGCCCCTTCTGCCAGCAGACTGAATGAACTGCTCATCTGTGCTTTTCCATGCCTCTGGACAGAGTGACAACACGATTCGACTGGGGCGGATTTTTGCGGTGTGGAATATCGAATTCAAGCCCGGTGAACGCTGGACCAAGGCCGTGGAGGATGACGGGGGTGGACTGGCCCGCCCCCGACTCATCACGTACGATGAATCCGTTGGGCCACTTTGAACGGAGCCTGAGGAACAGGACATGCAACGGATGATCAAGTGCTGGGCCATTGTCGGAATTCTCTGCGGAGCCAGTGCGGCGTTTTCTGAATCAAAAATCCCATTCAACCGCCAGATTCGCCCCATCCTGTCCGATGCCTGCTTCCAGTGTCATGGCCCCGATGAGGCCAAGCGGGCCGGTGGCCTGCGGCTGGATCAGGTCGAAGCGGCCTTCAAGGGGGGCGACTCTGGCCCCGCAATCGTCCCCGGTCAGGTCGATGCCAGTGAGGTCTGGAAACGGATCACGTCGACCGATCCCGATATTCAGATGCCTCCGCCCTCGTCGGGCAAGACATTGAAACCAGAGCAGAGAGCCACTCTAAAACAGTGGATCACCGAAGGCGCGGAATATCAGGGGCACTGGGCCTTTCTGCGAGTGGAGCGCCCGGCACCGCCCGCCGTGGCAGGAGTGTCCAATCCGATCGATGCATTCATTCAGGAACGGTTGACTCAAGAAGGACTCGCTCCAGCCCCGGAGGCATCGCGAGAGACATTGATCCGCCGCGTGACGCTGGACCTGACCGGGTTGCCCCCCACACTGAACGAGGTCGATGCATTCCTGGCAGACAGCTCACCTGAGGCCTACGAACATGTCGTTGACCGGCTCCTGGCGTCACCTCATTACGGAGAGCGAATGGCCCAGCAGTGGCTGGACTTCGCACGGTATGCCGATAGCAACGGATTCCAGGTGGACTCCTCACGCCAGATGTCGGCGTGGCGCGACTGGGTGATCGGGGCCTATAACGGCAACCTGCCATTTGATCAGTTCACCATCGAGCAACTGGCGGGCGACTTGCTGCCGGCCCCTACCCGCGACCAGATCGTAGCGACGGGGTTCCACCGCAATGTGAAACTGAACGGTGAAGGAGGACGGATCGCCGAGGAGTGGTTTGCTGAAACGGTGATTGACCGTGTCGAAACCACCGGCCTGACCTGGATGGCATTAACTTTCAACTGTTGCCGCTGCCACGACCACAAATATGACCCGATCAGCCAGCGGGAGTTTTATCAGCTGTTCGCCTTCTTCAACTCGGTGGATGAGTCCGGCGTCCTGGAAGTGGAAGGCGGCAATACCCGTCCGCTGGAGCGCCTTCCCACGGCGGAGCACGAGCAGAAATTGGCTGGACTGAAGCTGGCCATCGTCGCCGCCGAAGCCCATTTGGCCGAGCAGAAGTCAACAGCCCTGTCCCGCCAGACCGCCTGGGAGGTCGAGTTTGCCAGGCAGTTGATGGACCAGCCCCAGACGTGGCGTCGGCTGGTCCCCACTGAAGTCAAAAGCGAGGGCGGAGCAATTTTGACCAGGCAGCCGGACGATAGCTGGCTGGCCAGCGGCCCCAACCCCTCCCATGATGAATATCGGATCACCGCCCTGCTTTCCGCCGGACCGCTTACGGGACTGTTATTGGAAGCGTTTCCCGATCCCTCACTGCCGAATCAGAGTCTGGGACGGTATTCGAATGGGAACTTTGTGCTGAGTGACGTGGATGCCATGATCACCGCGCCTTCGCTGTCGTCCCCGGTCCTCGCGGAGATCACCCGAGCCGAATCGGACTACGATCAGCCGGGCTGGCCCGTCAAGGCGATCGTTGACGGCAAATCCGCCCGTCGTGGTCAGAAGAATGGCAAAGGCTGGGCTGTCGACGGCCCGACCAAACGTGATCCGCGCAAGGCGATGTTCATCTTTGCTTCGCCCATTGCGGTCCCGGCGGATGCCACGTTGACCGTGACGCTGAAACACGACGCCATCGGGGGGCACAATATTGGACGATTCCGAATCTCCACCACGGGATGGATGGGGCAGAAGGTCAAGCTGGATGGTCCGTCCATTCCCGACTCGTTGCGAGTCGCGGTCTCCACCGCTCCGGCAGAACGCACGGAAGAACAGCGAAAAGAGATCGAGCAACACTTCCGTGAACATGCGGATCTTCTCATCAAGCAAGCGGACGCAGCCCTCGCTGCCGCGAAAAAAGCCATCCCGGCATTCGAAGGCACCATTCCTACGGTCATGGTGATGAAAGAACTGCCCCAACCGCGGGCAGCCTTCCTGCTCAAACGGGGCCAGTACGATCAGCCCGGCGATCCCGTCACTCGCGGAGTCCCCCAGTCACTGCCACCGCTTCCTGAAGGCACGCCCCTCGACCGACTGGGATTGGCCCGGTGGCTGGTCTCCCGCGAACATCCGCTGACCGCCCGCGTCTGGGTCAATCGAGCGTGGGAACGGTTCTTTGGAGCAGGACTGGTCCGAACGACCGAAAATCTGGGATCGCAGTCCGAATGGCCCAGCCATCCCGAACTGCTTGACTGGCTGGCTGCGGAGTTCATGGAGCCCACGGTCCTGACCTCGATGAATGGACAGCCCGCCGCGAAGTGGGACATGCGGGCCATCCAGAAGCTGATGGTGATGAGTGCCACCTATCGCCAAAGTGCCCGGGTGACAGTCCCCGCCGATCCCGAGAACCGGCTGCTCAGCCGTGGACCGCGTTTCCGGCTGTCTGCCGAATCGGCCCGCGATCAGGCCCTGTCCATTGCGGGATTGCTGGTCCCCAAAATCGGCGGCCCCAGCGTGCGGCCCTATATGCCCGAGGGCGTCTGGGACGAGACCAGTCGTTATGGCGACCTGCGCGGGTACAAGGCGGATTCCGGAGAGGGACTCTACCGCCGCAGCCTCTACACCATCTGGAAACGAACAGCCCCACCACCGTCGATGATGCTGTTTGATGCCCCGGCTCGTGAGATCTGCACCGTCAAGCGGTCTCGCACCAACACTCCGCTGCAGGCACTGGCGCTGCTCAACGAGATCACCTACGTCGAGGCGGCCCGCAAACTGGGCGAACGGATGTTGACGGAAGGCGGCGACACCCCGGAGTCGCGGCTGATCTATGGCTTTCGCCTGGCCACCGCGCGCACACCAAGCGATGCGGAACTCGCGGTACTGGTCCAGGGGCTCAGTGAAGATCGAATTCGATTTCAGGCTCATCCGGAAACCGCCCAGCAATACCTGAACTTCGGCACCACACGCAGTGCCTCCACTCTGGATGCCTCAGACCTGGCGGCCTACGCCTTGACCGCTAACGTGCTGCTCAACCTCGACGAAGTCGTGACTCGCGAGTAGCCGGGGAACAAAACGGTGGCGGAACCCAATGATTGAAAGCCGGCCTCATCTGGAATAACGGAGAACACGCGATCGAGAGATGCGTGCGGTCTGTTCACGCAGGATCACGGGAGCCCCGAAACAGGGCATCGCCCGAACGGACATCCAGGACGCGGGCCGGAGCGGGCTTACTGCCGGCTCGCAAATCACCCAGCGGTACAAACTGGCCATTCGTCGTGTCGTAGCCGTACACCTCGCCCGTTTCGATTTCATACATCCACGCATGCAGACTCAATTCCCCCTGCGACAAGGCGACCGCCACAGCAGGGTGCGTTTGCAGGTTTTCAAGCTGGGTCAAAACGTTCTCTTCGGCGGCCACTTCCGCCAGCGCCTCCGGCTCCAGATCCTTGTACTTGGATCGGACAATCCGGCGGGTTGCCTCGGCATGTTTCAGCCAGTCGCGGACAGCGGGCATCTCCTCCAGATCGTCGAGATTCAACAACCCCTTGATTGCTCCGCAGTGCGAATGACCGCAGACTACGATCTGCTTGACTCCCAGCCCCGTAATGGCGAACTCGATCGTGGCTACCTCGCCCCCCGCCGTCCCGGAAAACGCCGGAACGATATTGCCTGCATTCCGCAGGACGAACAAGTCTCCCGGCTCCGTCTGCGTAATCAGATTCGGGTCAATCCGCGAATCGGAACAGGTGATAAACAACGTCTCCGGGCTTTGCCCCTGAGCCAGTCGCTCGAAGAGATCGCGCTGGGTGCGGAAAACGTTGCCCTGAAAGTTATGGACACCGGCGACAAGTTGATGAATGGCCATCGAACAGAACTCACAGGGGGGCAGTTGTGCCGCGAACCATACGGGGCCAGAACCGCCCTCCGCAAGGCAGTTCAGATGGCTCAAGTGCAAAACGCTCTTTGCATGGCTAAGCCGCAGTGGGCCATCGGCCATGGACGCCGGGAGCCCGAATTGTGGAGCCCGACCGCATCGCGTAACGAGTTCGGATTCCCCGCAGCTTCCAGCCCCGGAACACACGAATGGCTGCGAAAAAAGACAGGAAATACTGTTTGCCGGTGAGACGCCCCAAGAATGAATCCATCGTCGAGCTGGTCACAAACTTCCGAGGAAGCCGCCGTTCTCGGAACGATTTCCTGACAGCTGCGTTCCTTGTTATCCGTCGCTTTACCGATCGCCCTGCCGCACAAATCCGGACTTGCAGGAATTGCAAAGCGTTGCGAAGCACCGGCAGTTCTTGCGGTTTGGGGTTGGGAGGGAATTTTTCCTGTGGCTATAGTCGCTTCGAATCGATGCGACTCGGGAAAGACGCTCCAGGAAGGAGCCGACCGTGTCGGCGGAACGCCGCATTGTCGTTCCCCCCGTGAATGCAGGAAGTCATCATGGAACGAATGCTTGTCGTGGGAGTGGACTCGGTCGTCGGCGGCAATCTGGCAGCCCAGGCTGTGGAACGCTGTCCGGTCGCCGGAGTGTGGTTCAACCGCTGTGTGGAGATCGAAGGCTGTGATTGTCAGCCCACTCCCCGGGCCACTTCCATCGAAGCCTACGTGACTCAGTTTGCCCCCGATTGCGTGATTTATTGCGGCCCGGAGTCGCACTCCAGTTGGGAATCGGACGTGAGCTCCCGTGTCCTGACGACTCCGGAAGAGCAGGCTGTCCGGTGGGCCATGGCCGCCCGAACCGCAAACGCAGCCTTCGTCATGGTCTCTTCCGATGCGGTCTTTACCGGGCCATGGATGTTCCATGATGAACAGAGTCCATCGCATTGCGACAGCCCTGCGTCACAGGCCATCTTGCGAAATGAAGCTGCGGTTCGATCCGCCCACCCAGGGGTTCTGGTGATTCGCACCAACGCATTTGGCTGGTCGCCGACTGGTGATGGCTTTGTTGAAAATCTGTTTCAGAAAATTGAAAGTCGTCGCGGCATCGATCCCGATCACATTCGCCATTCAACGCCGATTCTGGCCACCGACCTGGCGGACATCATCGATCGCGCTGTCGCAGAAGGATTGACGGGAATCTTCCATGTGGCTGGTGCGGAACGGGTCAGTCCAACACAATTCGCTCAGCGGCTGGCCGATCAGTTTGACTTGCCGTGGCTGACGCAGTCATGCGACACAACGCTGACCGGTCCCCGAACGGGCTTTGGAGAAGGCGAATGCTCGCTGCAGACCAAGGCGATTCGCAAGGCCCTGTGCGTGGCGATGCCCATGATGGCCGAATCGCTGGAGCGGCTGGCCCGGCAGCAGGTCGATGGTCATCGAGACCGCCTGCATCCGATCAGCCACCAGGATCAGTCCCGCGCGGCATGATTCGAGCAGCATGTTCGATCAGTCGGCGCTGCGGACAGCTGAGATCCCCTTGCGCAACGCTTCTCGCATGACATCGATCGGGGCGGCCTGCCGGGTGAAACACTGGTACTGGGCCGCTGCCTGATTCACAAACATTTCCAGGCCACTGACGCAGTGACACCCCCGCTCGCGGGCCTCCTTGAGGAGCAGCGTCGATTCGGGGTTGTAGATCGTGTCAAAGACGACTGTCCCCTCGCGAATCCAATTCGCCTGAAATGGGGTTTCGTTCATGTGAGGGTACATACCCATCGGCGTGCAGTTGACTAGCACGTCAACATACGCCGCACCGCGATTTTCCCACGCAACGAACTGACATCCCAACTGCTGGGCCAGATCGGCTCCGCGCTGTTTGGTGCGATTGGTAACCGTCAAGGCGGCTCCCGCGCGAAGAACTCCCTGGCCGATGGCTTTGGCGACTCCCCCCGCCCCCAGCAAAAGCACTCGCTTACCCGCCAGTTCGGAATCACCTTTCATCTCCAAGCCCATACGGATACTGGACAGCGCGGCATCCAGGTCGGTATTTGCGGCGTACCAGTTGTTGCGATTGTCGCGAAACAGGGTGTTGGCCGCACCGATATCCTCGACGATATCATCTCGGAAATTCGCCAGCCGCATGGCCCGCTCTTTATGCGGGATGGTCACGCTATACCCCCGCACATCGAGCCAGGAATACGCTTCCAGCGTTTCGTCCAACTCCTCGGCCGGAACCCGCATCGGCAGGTAGACCGCATTGCGCTGGTCATGCCGGAAGGCGGCATTGTGAATCCGCGGGCTGTAGCTGTGGGCGATGGGGTCACCCAGCACGCCAAAGACTTCCGTCTGGGCGTTAATCTGCTCGTAGCGGTACAGGTTCCGCATTTCATCGAACGAGATCTGGCCTGGAGCCAGCACGCGATCGACGTTAAATGTGGCGTACGAAAATGGAGCCCCGTACTTCGCGCACAGAATTCGGCTGATCAGGCCAAACTCCCCCATACAAAAGGCCACGGTCGGGATCTTGGCCCCTTCCATCAACTGCAGCAGCCGCACGTTATCGCGAGGCGATTGAGCCATCGTGACCACCTTGATCACATCAGCATCCAGCTCGCACATCCGACCGTATCGCTCCTCCAGATCGTTCGGCGTGCCACTGAAGTTGTGGTAGCTGACAATCCGCTTGGTCTTGCCATAGCGGCGAATCTTCGTGGCGATCTCCTCTTCCAGGTCGACATACTCCACCCCCGAGACGATCGCCTGACGCAGGAGCGCCTGACGCTTGTCTTCTGTTTCCTTCCAGCGTCCCCCGTCCGCAGGGCGGCGGCAGGTAATCACCACGGGTGTCGGACGTTGCGTCAGCAACCGCCCCAGATCCGGAGCCTTGGAGAGCCAGTCCAATCGTAACTCCACCAGCTCCGCTCCGCGCTGCGCGAGGGCCTGATGTTCGGCCACCACCATCGAATGGCGGGTTCGGCCAAGGCTTACACATATCTGGCTCACGGCGCGGGATCTCCCTCAGAAGGAACCGCAAGGTAGCGAATTTCCGCCTCCTTGTCAGCCAATGCCTGAGCCCTCCCGCGCGCCGGGCGGGCCTCCGGATAGTGGGTTACCGAGTTCTCCAGCCCCCTCTCCTCCGCGAGCGGACCACCTCCGCGAGCCTGCGACGTGAGTCGGACGGTGTCGCACGGGAAAAACTTTCCACGGCCCCGGTCCATCCTCGAAGTGCCCGGCGCGGCGACGCCGGACTCGGTCTGACACGGCGGACTCACCGGCCTCCGCTCGCGGAGTTCATGACAGGGGGCGGCTGGGCCGTGTTCAATCGTGGCTCACCTCAGACCTACGTCATCGGCGGCGACCGTTCATCGCCTGGTTCGCCGGTTGGAGACTCTGGCCCCTGTCCAATGGCTCCGCGATCCAGCGTCTTATCGCTCCAGATCCGGTAGAGCGGAACGATGATGGCACCGAGAGGGATCAAGAGCAAAGCCCATAACGCATGATCATGGTGGACGAGCTTGAGCCACATGAGCAACATGGCCAGCGTCGCCCCGCACAGAAAGCCAATAAAGCCGCCAACCAGTGCATCGGCAAGTACGGCAACCGGCCGAAAGCCAAACAGGGAGTAGATGCCCAGCACCACGAACGCGATACCGAAGCCGGCCCCCAACGCGGCCGCGGTGCAAACCCACAGAAGTCTTCCGACCGGGTCAGCCAGACCTACCAGCTGGGTCCCGGCAAGCAGACCAACCATGGCAGCCGGGATGACGGCGAAAGTCGCGATCTTCCGAGCCGCCTCGTGTTCAGTCGGTTGGCCGTCTCGGGCCTCCAGCAACTCGCGCAAGTCCATTGGATGCGTCATCCACATGTCCTCTGCCGCCAAACAGGTGTTGGTCCACGATGGTGTGGCAGAACAATGCTGCAGTTTTGCGGTGAGATCTTGGCGAGTCAACATGATGCCACTTGTGCCAAGCTGGCAGGGTCGCTCAGACGCTGCTTGACTGCTCCGCAGCCAATGAGATTGTCGCCTTTCGCTCCGCGAAAGACGACATTGAAAGCCGATTCACCAACGCCCCAATCACAAGGCACTTCATGAGGCTGCCCAATGCCCTCACGGGGTGCCCCAGACGCTCAAGGCGGCGTCGGGGTTGTGCAGCAACAAGAGGATCCAGCGAACACGTCCGCCATGTAAACCCGCTTGTCCCTGCGTCACCCAGACATCCCAAGCGATGTCCGGGCCACCCCGCCATTGCTGGCGCGGGTGACGTGCGTGTACAATCCCAATGGCACTCGTGTTCGTAAGGAGTCCTGAGCATGCCCGTTACTAACTACATTTACGATCCCGTGACCGAAGCGTACCTGATGGAGCAGGATGGCGACGGGAACACGACCGTTGTGTATACACAAGAGCCAGTGAAGTACGGGGATGTTATCGCGCAGCACCGGATCGACCCCGCGACTGGTGTCGGCCGGTCCTACTACTACCACACCGACGCTCTGGGTTCGACGCGCGAGCTGACCGACTCCAATGGAGACGTGGTCGCCACGTACAACTACGATGCCTTCGGCAACACCATCGCCTCCACGGGCACCGTCGAAAACCCCTTCCGCTTCACCGGCAATGTCGGCTACTACTGGGACGAGGAACTCCAAACCTACCACATCCGCGCGAGGAACTACCAACCCACCATTGGTCGCTGGACCAGCCAGGATCCGATCGGGTTCGCGGGCGGGAGTAACCTGTACGGCGCATATTTTGTACCTTTTGGCGCCGATCCTACTGGGCACTGGGTCAACTGCAGTCTGGGGTATCTATATGACACTCATCTAAGAAAACTACCTATTCCATTTGCAGAGGACACTGGTAACAACGGTGTGATTGTAAGTTACATGGATGTCCCAGGCATTTGCGGCCGTTTCAATGCAACCTACACGTGCATCCCAATCGGGGTTACAGTATCCCAGATCGATCTAGTCCCTGGTGGATGTGGCATGGGTGGCAACGACGAGATGCTTGTCGCTACTTGCGATGGAGGGAGCGACTGTCCTTTACGTCAAGATTGTTTTGGCAAGATCCCATTTGCGTACTCTACTCTACCAAGGGTCGGTTTTGTCCCAGTCATCTCTTGGGTAGGACTTGGGTTTCCCGTCTGTTTAAAAACAATTGCGACTGTCTGCGTTGGCAGGGTCACTGGGGAGATGGGCGTTTGCAATACTTCAAACTGCCCACCACCGCCCCCGTTACCAATTGACATTCCGCCCCCGGTGAAGAATCCTAATGATATCAGTGAGTTCTAGCTGCTGTCCCACAAAGGAGGTTTCTGTGAATGTCCGGTCGTTACCGATGATTCTCTTGCTGCTGGTGCTGCCTCTCGCAGTCGCACTTGCTTCAGGGAAGAGTTCTCAATACCCAAACAGTGAGACAACCCGCTACCTTGGAGAGCTATTGAGACGCAATGAACCAGGAATCACAGACACTGGCGTGCACATTGCACAGTCGTTCATGCCTATCGAATTACTGTTTGACGAAGAGGTGCTTCGACCTCGTATTGGGGCTGCGGCAACGCGTGCCGCCCAAGTTACATTCATAATTCAGATTCCGGAATCGTGCCCTTACGCCGCAAAGCTAAAGAGGCGAGACTCACCCCCCAACCATCACTACACTGTACTACCGTCTGAGAACATTCGTGGTTACGCAATTATTCACGAAAGCAAGCCGAGAGACGGTGACAACGCAACTACTGTTCTCAAAACGGTAGAAGCGATTTTTCATGAACAGACCGATCTAGACAACAATGGGAAGTGGGACAGAGATACTTGCTGGGAAATAGTTAAAACCACCTGCACCAAGCCATGTCCATTTCCAGCACGTCATGCTATTCCTGAACACTCTTCGGAGTAAGCGATGGGGTGACTGAAGCAGCAGCAGAACTTTGAAATCGAGTGACTGGCAGCGTCCTTATGCTGACACAAACCGATCGCTTCATTAGCAGTTGGCGAATGCCTTGTGATGGCTCAGCAGATCGGGCCTTTGAGGTGTTGAGTGACTTGGACGTACGATTCGATCAGTCAGGTGACCTCGGAGTGGCGGACGGGGACGAATCCCTACCGGCACACGTTCACGTATGACAAGTGCGGCAACCGCACGCTGAAGATCGAGGATGGGGCCCGCACGACGCTGGTGTACGACGCGGCGAATCAGTTGGTGACCTCGGAGGATGCGGGCGGGACGACGACGTTCACGTATGACGGGAACGGGAATCAGACGGTGGTGCAAAAGCCCAGTGGCGACCGCACGACGCAGGTGTGGGATTACGAGAATCGGCTCATCAAGACGATCCAGCCGAGCGGCGGCGTGACCTCAATGGCGTACGATACGGATGGTCTGCGGCTGAAGAAAGAGGACGCAACCGGGACGAAGCTGTTCGTGTGGGACGACCAGAATTATCTGGCTGAGACGGATGCGACGGGCTCGACCGAGACAGCGTTCACGACGGAGC
>QWPB01000108.1 GCA_003671275.1 Planctomycetota bacterium
CGGCTTTCGATCAGCAGCCCGCCATCCTGAGCTTTCCGCAGGATGCGTCCCTCGATGGTCAGTTGTCTTGATGCCGGTTGTGGGGGGGCGACGGCGGAGAGAAATCGGACTTGGACCAGCGGCTGGTCTTCAGCCGTCAGGGATGTTCCCCAGTCTGCCCCAATCCCTGCCAGAACGATCCATAACCAGATCGGCGATCCAGTGATCAGAAATCGGACGGGGAGCGTTCGAGGAGAGTGCATGAGGTCACCTCTGTCAGGCAAAAAAGCCACGGAAACCGGGTTTCCGTGGCTTTAAGGCAGATTCACGGACGCGGCTGGGAACTAATCCAGCGACGGGGTCATTTCTTCCCGCTTCAGCACGTACGGGTGTGATCGCTTGCGGATGACCGTGGCCGACTTGATGACATCGTTGATCCCCAGAGCCCGCACGATATCCAGACCCTTGGTGACTCGTCCAAACACAGTGTGGCAGCCTTCGTCTTTACCTTTCTCCGCATTCAGGTGGGCTGTTGGCAAATGAGTCAGGAAGAACTGAGATCCCCCCGAATCCCGGCCAGCATGGGCCATGCTCAGGCTCCCCGCAAAGTGCATGCGGGCGTTTTCCTGGTAACACTCGCACTTGATGGTGTAACCCGGTCCACCCGAGCCTGGCTGCTTTGTGGAACCTTCACGGCTGTTGGGGCACCCCCCCTGGGCCATGAAGCTGGGAATGACGCGGTGGAACCGCAGTCCATCATAGTATTTGGCTTCGATCAACTGCACAAAGCTCCGGACAGCCACGGGGGCTTCGTCTTCGAACAGCAGGATCTCAATCTCTCCCTGATTGGTCGAGAGCTTGACCAGAGGGAGTGCCTGATCCCCGGTTAAAGCCTCTTCCTTGGCCCGGATCGCCTGTTCCGCTTTCCAGAGATCGATGTACTTCTTGGATGCTTCGAGTAGATCGGTGGCGCGTCCCCCGCTGGATCCGGATTGTTCCAGGATCGTGAGGTCCGTGATGGCCCCTTCAAAATCATGCTCAGCAAACTTGGCTTGGCCGTTCATAAACAGGGCCTGGTTGTTTTTCGGCTCCGCCTTCAGAATGGCCGTCGCCACCTTGATGACATCCTGGTATTTGTTTTCCGACATCAGGTCTTCCAGCATGAAGCTGGCTGCGACGGTGTTGTCGGGCGATTTCTCGAACACAATCGGAGCCAGCTCCTTGAGCCGGGGAAGCGTCTTCGTCGAGAAACGATTGACCAGCACCTGCATTTCGGTGCGGATCTTGCCCTTTTCCTGGGGGGTGCCCTTGGCGAACTGGAGTTTCAGTTCGTCCATCTGGGTCTTGACTTTCTCCATCTCCGCCACAAGCGAGTCCCATTCGGCAATCGGATCCTGGGTGGCTGCGGGCTGATCCTCAGCGGGAGAAATCCCGGGCATCCCCAGCCAGGCACAGGCAACAACGGAAAGAATCAGACAACGCCACAACATGCCGTACTCCTTGCGGACAGAATGCATTCCTCGGAATCCGTCCAGATCATTTCAGATGACACCGTGACGGAGGAGATTTCAGTCTACCCGGAACCGCCAATTTCGGAAATCCCCGAGCGAACGAGATCCGGTCAAGGGGGGACAGGACCGCACACACTCCGCCATCGCGTTTGCGCCCCACATCGCAGGGTGAAGCGAAATGTCAAACCCGGGTAATCAGAGCTTCTGCTGGAGTGTGGCGATCAGGTCAGCCTCAGCGACTTCCTGCTGTTCCTGCTTGGCCAAGTCTTTCAGCATCCAGCAGCCCTTGTCGAATTCGTTACTACCGGCGATCAGGGCGAACCGGAAACCCTTGGCATCCGCGTACTGCAACTGTTTCTTCATCGGTTTGGGCAGGGCGTACACCTCGGCTCCGATTCCCGCAGCCCGCAGCACGCGGCCCATTCGCAGGTATTCCGCAGCCCGGTCCTTGTCGAAGTGAATAATCAGTACCGGAGCTGGGGTCGAGACCTTGGACACCAGCTTGAGTTCCTCCATCGCCGCCAGCAGGCGGTCGAGTCCCAGGCTGGCACCAACGCCCGGCAGTGGAGTCTTCGTGAACAGCCCCGCCAGGTTGTCATAACGTCCGCCTGAGCAGACGCTGCCGATCCCCGGAAGATCGCCGAGGAATGTTTCGTAGATCGTTCCGGTGTAGTAGTCCAAGCCCCGCGCGATCGACAGATCGAGCGCGATCCGTTCGCTCTTCAGTCCTGCCATTTCGCAGGCATTCAGCAGCTGCCGCAGCCGTGCCGCCCCTTCCAGGCCGCGTTCATTGGTTCCGACCAGCTTCTGGGCCGCGTCGAGGATCTCGATGTTGGTGCCCTTCAGTGAGGCGAAGTCGAGAACGCCCGCCGCCTGTTCCGTCGTAACGCCGACCTTGTCGACCATCTCGGCGATGACCGCCTCAC
Organism: Planctomycetota bacterium; assembly: GCA_003671275.1. GTDB lineage: Bacteria > Planctomycetota > Planctomycetia > Planctomycetales > Planctomycetaceae > TH-plancto1. The sequence continues at coordinate 2,417 of QWPB01000108.1, forward strand.
GACCGATTTTGAGCACCTTGTCGAGCGCCCGCAGCAGGCCGACGGATTTGTCCGCCACCCCCAGATTCTCCAGCACCCCATTCAGCAGCATGCGGTGGTTGACGCGAATGGTGAACCGTTCGAACCCGATGGCCACCATCAGGTCATGAATCACCATCAGCGTCTCAATGTCGCTGACGTTCGAGTCGGTGCCGATCGTGTCAAAGTCGCATTGGACAAACTCGCGATACCGCCCGCGCTGCGTGTTCTCCCCTCGCCAGACCGGCGCGATGTGATACCGCTTGAATGGCGTCCCGATCTCGTTCAGATGCTCCGCCGCGAACCGCGCGAACGGCACGGTCAGGTCAAACCGCAAGGCCACATCCCGAGCCCCGTGGTCCACGAACCGGAACAGCTGCTTGTCGGACTCCTCCCCGCCCTTGCCAGCCAGGATTTCCGCGTACTCGAGCGCTGGTGTATCAATCGGGCTGAACCCGTAGCTGCGGTAGACGCGACGGGCGGTTTCCATGAGCCGTTCCCGCACGATCATCACTTCGGGCAGGTAGTCACGGAAACCCTTGAGGGTACGAGGTTGAATGAGGTCTTTGGACACGAGGGAGATCGCCAGAGCAAAAGAGTTCGAGGCTGTGAGAAAATGGCAAGTCGGACGGCAGGGGCCTTCGCAGGGCCACACCCCACGGTCGGCAGCTGTGCCGGATCGGACACCGACGAGACCCACCTTGTTCGGGGCAAGCCCGCATTATTGCCGCTCGGGGCGATCAGGCACAGCCTTCCCAGGGGAGTTCTGTAAGGCGGGATTGGTGGGCGGATCGGATGATAGTCCGTCCAGCAGGCGTTGGGCGGATTGCCGCACGTGGGGATGGGGATGGTTGGTGAGGGATTGCAGGGCCTGCTCGGCGGGGTGAGCCTGCCTGCCGAGCAGGGTCAGAAACCGTACGGCACGAATGCGAACATGGCGGTCTTCCGCAGCCATTTCGCGGGCCGCCAGCGGGGCCGTGAGGACGGTGTCCGGAAATCGTTTCTGCGTCGCTTCGATGGCCGCCATTCGAACACGCGGTTCTACGTCGTTTCGCCCGATTTGAAGAGCATTGCGGGAAGTCTCATCTGCGGGCGCCCAGCCCAGTCCCGTGGCGGCCCGCTCACGCGTGGTCGCCTGTGGATGAGAGAGTAACCGGCTGAGCAGCTCGGTGCCGCCGACCTGTCCCAGCGAAATCGCGGCGACATCTCGCACATCTTCCGAACGATCCGCCAGTATGAGTTCCGCCAGACGCGGAGCGGCCTGTTCCGCCCGCAGGCCAATCCGTCCCAGTGTGACCGCCACGGCTCGGCGAATACGCTCTTCACGGTCCTCGGAGAATCGCAGCAAGACGGGAACGGCGGCGATCGCTTCACCACCATACAGGTCCAGACATTCAATGCACGCGGACACTAGATCCAGCTCCTGCCCGCTGCGAGTGGTTGATCCATCGCGATGCGGCGGGTGCCACTGGAGCTGCCTGACGATTGCGGGCAACGAACGAATGTCCGCGGTCCCGATACGTCCCAAGGCTTCGACCGCGACCAGTCGCAGGTGCGAGTCCGTCGCGGGATGAGACACGAGTTCGATGAGAACCGGCGTGGCGGGAGCTGCGACCGGGCCCCACAGGGCGAGCGCTTGCACCGCCCAGATGGATGTCGTGGGATCTTCGTCGGTCGGTGGCCGTTGAATGAGGGCCGTTATCTCAGGGACTGCCGATGCCGATTGCGGGCCGATCCGTCCGAGTGTTAAGGCGGCCTGGCGTCGGCTGAACCAGGGGGCGTGTGGGTCTTTCGCAATCGCCAGAAGTCCGGGCACGGCGGCGGCAGCCTCGTTCGATCGCGGGTCGAGCGATTTGATGGCGTCTCGCCACTGTTCGAGAGTCCGGCCTTCGTAGAGAGCGTGCGAGTGGGCCGGGGCAGCGTGGATTGCCGGGATTCCCACGCAGATCAGGATGATCCCCAGAACGGTTTCTCGCCACGCTCGGAACCAGCGTGTGGATGGTGAGTGCGGAGGAGACGAGTATGTTCTGATGGGCCAGCTCCAATCTTGCTCCGTTTCCGGGTGTTCCCATTTTACGAAAAAGCCCACTGGCCGGACCAGTGGGCTCGGAATCCGATCCCCGGGATACGGAGAACTATGGCACGAACGGCAGTGCGCTGGATGTACTGCCGGACGCGGGGATGTAGGTCTTGGACACGTAGTCCATCACCATCCGGTCGGCATTGAACCGCCAGCCGAGAGTCTTCATCGAGCGTTTCATCCGCTTGATCCACTCGTGCGGCACGCCATCGGCGTCGCGTTCGTAGTAGAGCGGAATAACCTCATCGCGGATCACGCGGAGTAGATCATCGCCATCCAGGGTGTCCTGGGTTCCCTGGTCGGCATGGATCAGGCCGTTCCCGATGTTGAATCCGTTGCGACCATCGTATGCCTCGGCCCACCAGCCGTCCGAGATTGACAGGTTCAGCCCCCCATTGAGGACCACCTTCTGCCCGCTGGTCCCCGAGGCTTCGAGCGGCCTGCGTGGATTATTGAGCCACACATCGACCCCCTGAACCAGATGCCGGGCCAGATTGATATCGTAGTCTTCGAGGAACACAACCCGTCCCTCGAACCGCTTGTCGTGGGCAATGTTGTGAATCCGCTGGAGGATTTGCTTCCCCGGCTCATCCGCCGGGTGCGCCTTGCCCGCGAACAGGAACTGCACCGGACGATCGGTGTCACTGATGATCTTCGCCAGAATATCCAGATCACGCAGAATCAAATCGGCCCGCTTGTAAGGGGCAAACCGCCGCGCGAAGCCGATCAGCAGCGTTTCGGGATCGAGCATCGTCTGGATGCGGGCGATCTGGGCGTCGCTGGCCTTGTGTCGCTCCGCTTGCCGTGACAGACGGAACCGTGCATACCCGATCAATCGGTTCTTGAGTGATTCGTGCGTCTCCCACAACTCGCCGCTCGTAATGTCGTCGATCCCCTGCCAGACCTCGGGCTCCCCCGACTTCACATGCCAATCGAGCGGCAACACCCGGTCGTACAGGAAACGCATTTGCGGCGCGAGCCACGTGCTGACATGCACGCCGTTGGTGATGTGCCCGATGGGAACTTCTTCTTCCTTCCTCCACGGCCACAGGCACCGCCACATCTTGCGGCTGACAACGCCATGCAGGTTCGACACTCCATTGGCCCGGCGGCTGCAGTTGAAGGCCAGTACGGTCATGCAGAATGGCTCGTTGTGGTCCGAGGGGTTCACCCGGCCCAGGGCCATCATGCCATGATGGTCCAGGCCCAGTTCCTCACGCAGGGGCCCGAGGTGCTCGTCCATCAGGCCGTTGTCGAATCGGTCGTGTCCGGCGGCTACGGGTGTGTGTGTCGTAAAGACTCCCATCGTCGCCGTTTCGCGAAGGGCATCGTCAAAGTTGAGGCCATGTTGCTTCATCCGCCGCCGAATCATTTCCAGCGGGGCAAAGGCGGAGTGGCCTTCATTCATGTGGATCACACGCGGCCAGATACCCATGGCGATCAAGGCCTTCATGCCACCCACGCCCAGCACTAGTTCTTGCCGGATACGGATCTTCTGATCACCGCCGTACAGGCGGGCCGTCAGCCGCTGCGTGATTTCCGAGTTCTCGGGAACGTTGGTGTCGAGCATGTACAGCGGAATGCGTCCGACGTTGACCTTCCAGACGCGGGCGTAAATCGTTTCGCCGCGAGTCTGAACGCTGACGATCACCGGTTTGCCCTGCGTGTCGAGGGCGACCTCCATCGGCTGGTCTCGAGGGTCCGCGTCGGGATAGGTCTCTTCCTGCCAGCCGCTGGGGTTGATGGTCTGGCTGAAGTAGCCCTCCTGGTAGAACAGCCCAATGGCGACGAGCGGAATCCCCAGATCGGAAGCACTTTTCAGATGGTCCCCCGCCAGCACGCCGAGACCCCCGGAATACACCCGCAGTGATTCATGGATGCCGAATTCCGCCGAGAAGTAGGCCGCCGGACGATCCCCGAGTACAGCCGCGTGGGTATCGCCCCAGGTCCGATCGGACTGCATGTACTCCTGCCACCGGCGATACGCACCGTGAATGCGGGCATGCAGCACGGTCTCGCGAGCCCGGGCTTCGAGCTTCTCAGAGTGATACTCCCGCAGCAGCTGGATCGGATTGTGGCCGAGCTGGGTCCAGAGTTCGGAATCAATCTCGCGGAAGATGCTGGTGACTTCCGGCTGCCAGGTCCACCACAGGTTGCTGGCGAGTTCACAAAGCTTCTGATGAATCGTACGGTCAGGAGTCATGAGGGATTGTTCCGAGTCGGTCGTTTCGTCACACAATGGTTGGGTGAGATCATAAGAACCGCTTCGTGCAAGGGTCGATGCCTGGAATCGACCAGATTGTGTATCTTGGAATATATTTTGAATGGTCTTCTAAGTCTGGTGACAAATGCATTCTAACATGCTAAGGCTGGGGGGTGTCTGTTCGGCCCCTTTTACTGGCGATCGCATGCACTATGTCACACACCTGGAGTCGGCACTCGATGGAACCCGGCTTGACCACAATGTTCCGCAGACCCTGCATCGGGATCGACCCCTGTGGGTGCGGTACGATCTGGAGGCCATTGCCCGAACGGTGAGTCCCGACCAGTGGAAAAACCGCCCGCAGACTCTGTGGCGCTATCGCGAGTTGTTGCCCTACCGGAATGAAGCCGACGTGGTCTCTCTGGGAGAGAACTGCTCGCCGCTGCTGGCCTGTCCGCGACTGGCGGAAACTTTCCAGATGGACCAGCTATGGGTGAAGGACGAATCTCAGCTGCCGACGGGAAGCTTCAAGAGCCGGGGCCTGGCGATGGCGATAACGATGGCCCGTGCCCTGGGAATTCGTCGGGTAGCATTACCCACCGCGGGCAATGCGGGCGGGGCCGCTGCCGCATACGCCGCACGGGCGGGGATGGAGTGTTTTGTCTTCATGCCCGAAGACACACCGGTCATTAATCAGTATGAGTGTGTTCTGTTCGGGGCCCGGACCTTTCGCGTGAACGGGTTGATCAATGACTGCGGTCGCATTGTGCGCGAGGGTCAGGCGGCGATGGGCTGGTTCGACCTGTCGACACTCAAGGAGCCGTATCGCATTGAAGGCAAGAAGACGATGGGGTTGGAGCTGGCGGAGCAGATGAACTGGGAGTTGCCGGATGTGATTCTTTACCCGACCGGTGGCGGAACCGGACTGATTGGTATGTGGAAAGCGTTTCAGGAACTGCACGCCCTGGGGTGGCTTAAGATTCCTGGAAAATTTCCGCGGATGATCTCGGTTCAGTCGAGCGGATGTGCGCCGATTGCCACGGCGTTTGCTCGCGGGGAACGATTTGCCACCCCGTTTCCCAACGCCCAGACGCTGGCCAGTGGTTTGCGCGTACCTGTGGCCATCGGGGATTTCATGATTCTGGATGCCGTGCGAGCCAGTGGTGGGCAGGCGGTGGCAGTGGATGAGCGGCAGATACGGGACTGGATGCAATTGGCCATGGCTCGCGAGGGCATCTCCCTTTGTCCGGAGACAGGGGCCTGCCTGGGGGCTTTGAAGGAGCTGCGGAGTCAGGGAGCGATCCGGGCGGATGAGCGTGTCGTGATCTTTAACACAGGGGCGGCACAGAAATACGTCGAGGTGATGCATACCGAACTTCGTCGCATCGATCAGCACCAGCCGATCGATTGGGAAGGGTTACAGGGTTAGCTGCTTGATGCCAGCGGGGGGCGGCCTATACTTCTGCCTGAATTCCTTCCGGGGACGCCCTGGAGTGAACTGACTGATCTCGGATTCCGCATACGAAGGTCTCGTTCGATGAGTGCACAAGTTGGCAAGCAGGCTCCCAGTTTCTCACTCCAGGCGTATGACCGGACGAAAGACGGTACCGACGCCCAGTTCCGCGTGGTGAACCTGTCCGACTATGCTGGCAAGTGGGTCTGTCTGTACTTCTACCCACTCGACTTCACGTTTGTCTGCCCGACAGAAATCGTGCAGTTCAATAAGGCCGTGGGTGATTTCGATGATCGCCATTGCGTGGTGCTGACGGCCTCCACTGACAGTGTGTTCTCCCACAAGGGCTGGTGTGATTCGCACAAGGATCTGGCCGGGCTCAAGCATCTGATGCTGGCTGACACGACACACGAGCTGTGCAAGTCCTTCGGGGTGTTGAAAGAAGATGCTGGAATCGCCTACCGGGGTGTGTTCCTGATCGATCCGAACGGTGTGGTGCGGTGGCTGGCGGTTCATGATCTGGGGGTTGGCCGTAATGTTGACGAAGTCCTCCGCGTGCTGGACGCTCTGCAGACCGACAAGCTGTGCCCGTGTAATTGGAAGCCGGGGCAGGCGACAATCAACTAATGCCGCATCAAGATCCCGATTCGGAGGGTAGAACCAGCCACTGGGGCAGGGGGGCTGGGACGCGTCCGGCGTCCGTACCATCTCGGGGGGATTCCAGCCCCGTGGGGCGGAGTATCACTCCGGGACGGGGTCTGGCGGACTCTGAAAGGAGCTGCCAGGCTGTCCAGTTTCGATCCACTTCGCAAGAACCATCGAACATACAATCTTGCAGTCCGCATTTTTCGTAAGAGGCGAATCTCTGGGTGGTGGGTGAGCTGTGCGGTTGAGTGTGCGCTGGGTGAACTGGGTGAGCTGACGGGCTCGCCCGATACGGATCGAATCTACGGTGATTCAGCAGCCCCTGGCTTTGTTCGGGGGTTGCCTCTTTTTCGGAATGGTTCTCATGTCGTTCTTTCAGCCCATCTCACCCGCCTCCGCGCCCGAGGCGTTGGCCAGTCTGTATGGTCGAATTCAGGAGATGCTCGATGGGGAGCTTCCCGAGATGTTTCAGGTTTACGGGAACGTCGAACCGTTCCTGAAGGACTTCTACATGAACTTCAAGAAGTTTGTGTACAGCTCCGGGGCGCTGGACAGCAAGACGCGGGCAATCATTGCACTGGTTGCCAGTTGCCATGCCGGAAATTCAGCCTGGACCGGTTACTTTCAGAAGCGGGCGGTTGATCTGGGATGGACTCCGGTTCAGGTGGGCGAAGCGATCGCCATTGCGGCGACGAACTACTGCTACAACACATTCTTTAAGTTTCGCGATATGAGTGGCAGCGGGCTGTTCGAGGGAATGGGAGTCGGTTTGCGGGCGCACACATTTACGTCCGTCTCCCTGGATCAGAAGCTGGTTGAACTGATCAACATTGCCATCAGCGATATCAATGCCTGCAAGCCCTGCACGAGTGGTCATGTGGAAAAGGCTCGGTCACTGGGCTTGAGCGATGAGCAGATTCTGGAGTGCATCCAGTGTGCGGCGGTGATGTACGCCGGTTGCCAGTTCCTGAATTCCGTGGCCTGATGTCTTCCCTGTGGCAGTATTTGCCTTCGTGGAGGCCGGGCGGGGTTCAAGGGGACTCTCGATTGCTCTCGGGCACGGTTCGATTGCGAAAAAACTCGGTGGCCAATGAGTCGATGAACAGCTGGGCGACGTGGTAGATCAGTACGGGAAAGATAACCAGCCCGCTGGCTCCCTGAGCGGCCATTCGTGAGGCCAGATAGACTCCGATGGGAAGGGTCTTCTGGCTGCCGCTGAATGCCGCAGCGAGCCGATCCTCCTGAGATAATCCGACAGATTTACCACCCCACCAGGCCAAGGCCAAGGCCGCCAGGTGCAGGCCGCTCATCGACAGGACCAGTCCGATCAGGGTGGAGATTCCCTGCGATTGCCAGGATGTGGCAAATTGTGGTCCCGCCCGCAGCGCGGAACCGAAAACCACCCCAAGGATACAAATCTGAGCACAGAAGCTGATCCGCAACTGATGTCGGTCAGCGAACGCTCCCGGCCCCGGCAAACGGCGTAGCCCCTGGCCCAGGGCGATCGGCAGCAGGGCGCAGATCACCAAGTCCAGGATGAGGCGTCGGGTGTCCAGGCCCACCGTTGAACCGACAAGAAATGACAGCCACAGGGGCGTGATGAGAAAGCAGAGGCCGTTGGTGAGAATGGTCACCAGCAGTGCGATTGCGTCATTGCCCCCCGCTCGCCGCGTCCAGACCGCTGCCGATGCCATGGTGCTGGGGACACTGGCGGTAATCACGATGCCGAGCCGATAGTCGGCGTGGGCTTGGCATTGTGAGAGCGGCCAGGCCAGCAGCGGTAACACTACAAAATTCACCAGAGTGGCCCACAGCACCGAACGCGGGGCCTGGGCCGCCGCGGCCAGTCGATTACCGGGGAGCGTGATGGCGGTCAGGAACAGAATCACTGCTGTCAGCCAGCGAGCGGCCGATTCCGTGATTTGTCGCGTTTCTGGAGTCTGGAATGACTCCGCCAACGGGGCTCCCAGGAATAACCCGCCGCCGATAACCAGAGCCAGCCCCGCGAGAAACCAGTGTCGGGCCAGCAGGCGGCTCATGAACGACATCCGATAAGGCTATTCCGCGACCGGTGGCTGAATACCAAAGTCCTGAATTGTCAGCAGCGACTGAAAGGCGTAGCCCTGACTCTCGAAGTTCTGACGACCGCCTTCCATGCGGTCGATGATGGCCAGTACCAGCACGACCTCCAGGCCAAATTCTTTGGCCCGATCCGCAGCCAGGATGGAGCTTCCCCCGGTTGTGACGACATCTTCGACGATCACGACTTTCTGACCGGGTTGGACGGGCCCCTCGATGTATCGTTGTGTCCCATGCCCCTTGGATTCCTTGCGGACCAGGAATCCGTCGAGTTCACGTCCCTGCTTCGAAGCGATCGCCAGCATTCCGCCCACAATAGGGTCAGCCCCGATTGACATTCCGCCAATCGCCGTGGCATCAACTCCCTCCATCAGGTGCAGCAGGCCCTCGCTGACCAGTCGCAGCCCCTCGGAGTGCAGGGTGATCTGTTTGCCATCGAGGTAATACGTGGCTTTCTTGCCGGAGGCCAGCGTGAAGTCGCCAAACTTGAGAGCCCGCTGACGGAACAGTTCGATGAGAGAGGACATAGGTTGCCGCAAAAAGGAATTGAACAGGACGATGGGGATGCACGCGGGCGGGCACTTGGCCGAACGATCTGTCCCCGGCAGTTACTGGGGGTTCACCCGGACGCCGAGCTTGGCCAATTCCGCCACCTGAGCTTTGGCGGGCTCCGGCAGCTTTTCAGCGTCGAGGTACAGCCTCCAATAAGGGGCGAACCGTTGTTCGCCTGCGATGTCCTTTTGAGCCATCGCGATCAGAGGGGCCAGATCCTGCAACGGGTTCCCTTCCAGGAATGTGTACCGCAGTTCGTTGAGGTGGGTGAGCGGTGCCAGATCGGTCACTTTGTTTCCTCGCAGCCGTAATGTCGACAACCACCGCTGGGCTTGGACCGGAGACAGATCCGTGATCTGGTTGTTGTCGGCCAGGAGCGAGGTCAGCTTCTTGAGTCCGGCCAGTGGCTCCAGCGAGGTGATCTGGTTGTCGCTGATGTACAGCGACCGCAGATTCTCCAGGGATTGCAGTCCGGTGAGCGAAACCAGCTGATTTTTCTCCAGCTCCAAATGCTGCAGTTTCACCAGTCCGGCCAGTGGGTTCAGGTCGGAGACTTGGTTCGACGAAAGGTAGAGCGATTGAAGATTCTTGCACTCTGCCAGCGGGGACAGGCTTACGATCTCATTCCCGTTGAGTTTGACCTCCACGAGATTCGGACATTTTTCCAGACCGCTCAGATCCTTGATCCCCTTGTTTCGGGCATCCAGAATGAAGATCGACTTCAGGTCAGCTTCCTCCACCTGCGGCTTGTCAATCTGCTTGATCTTCAGCACCGCTTTGATGACGGCTTCCAGCTGGGGGTCTTTAATGGGACCTTGAGCGGAAGCCGACGAAACCAGACACAGGCACAGAACCAGCAACCAGCCGTATGCGGATTGACGAATCACAGCACGCTCTCCCATTCCAGGAACAATCCACCGAACGGAAATCACAGTCAGCCTATTTGGCGGGCAAGGCAAAATCACCCCGGATGTCACGCCAGTAACAGTGAATGTGGTTGGCGATGTTGCCTGCGGCATCCGGCTGAGTGTTGACGAACTCGATCAGGAAGGTCGGCCCCTGCACGCGGTAGTAGTGTCCGATGCCCGCCTCAGTGGCTCCGGCCCAGGCAAAATGAATCCCGTCCCATCCCGCCGCATCGATCTCGTTCATTCGAGCTTCTGCGATCGGATCGGTCATGGCTGCACAGTATTCAGCGAGCAGTCCCTTGAGGGTCTTTTTCTGGTCATCGTTCAGCTGGGACCAGGCGATACCGATGGGGGCATCGGTCGGTGGCTGGGCGATGCCCGCATTACGGACTTCCTTGGGAGCCGTCTTATCGAAGATCGCCATCGTTTTCTGATCGGCATTCAGCGAATTCACGAGGTCAAACGCGAGCTGTTCTTCTTGGGCCAGGATGCGGGCTCCCACCGCGAAGCCGGACTGGTTCGCATTCTTGATCGTGGCCGGGTTGGCCGCGAAGACCTGCGGCGTGGACGAAATCACCTTTCCGTTTTGCAGAACAAAATTCAGGGACATGTGATGTCCCTCGATGGAAACGCCCCACTTCTCGGCTCCTTGGGGATTGCCAAACACCGTGAAGAAGTATCGCTCGGTATCGCGAATGTTCTGCCCTTTGCCCATTTCGAATTCGTGGAGCAGCTTCTCCATCGACATGATCGTCGTGGCCTTCTTGTAGCCCAGCTGTGACAGGCAGCTTGCCAGCAGGGCGGTGGCAGCCTGCTTCTGGGCCGGGTTCATCAGCTTGAACTGCATTCCCTTACGGGTCGCCTTGGGGATGAAGTGCCAGTCGACACGTTCCGGGGCGGCATACGGCAGCTGGGCGATTTTCCGCTGTTCTTCGGACAGATTCTGCAGGAAGGTCTGCGCGGCTGCGGTCGTGTCTTCCCCGCTTCGTCGGAGGAAATTCGTGTAAGCCACTGCCGATCCAGTCAGGATCAGCAGGGCGACCAGCATAGCGCGAAAGCGATTCGAAGCCATCAGACACTCCGGCAGGGCAGGATGATTCAGGCGGGTTCATACGGCGGGACAGCCCCCACGCAGGAAGCCGCTGTGCCGATCCTACCGTGTGGATCCCGGTCTTGGCAATTACCGCGACCGAGGTGAGGCCTCTTTCGATGCGCGGTATGCCTCTCAGGTTCCGTTGGAATCCACCCGTACGATTGGGAATTGAGGGGTGTGTGCGTCAGGATTGCCTGCTCGACTTCCAACATTCCTGATACAGACACAATGGATGATCGCAGGGGGGTGTGGTATCGCAATAGCGGGGGTTGATGAGTTATCCTCGTATCTCTTCTGCTTGGGAGATTGCCTGATGAACTCGATGCGCGTTTGGCCCCGTGTGGTCGCTTGTGTGGCACTGTCCTGTGCGTGGTGGGTTTCCCTGAACCAGGGAGTCTCGTCACGGGCTGAAGAAAATGCCTATCTGGAGTTCATAAGGTCCGCAGCGCAGCGCGATGTGGCTGCGGGCGGGGCTCCCCTGAATGACCAGGCCGCCGCGGAACGCCGGTTGTCGGTGGTGCGGAAGAAGCTGCTCGAAGCGTGGGGCGGATTCCCCGAGACGCCCTGCGATCTTGCACCACGAAAGCTTGGTGAACTGGACCGCGATGGATACAAGCTGGAGAAGCTATTACTGCAGACCTTTCCCGGTGTCTGGATGACAGCCCACGCCTATGTCCCGAAGAAAGAGGGGAAACTCCCGGCAGTGCTGTGCGTGCATGGTCACTGGAAGGAAGCCAAGCAGGCTCCGCAGGTTCAGGCCCGCTGCATCGGCCTGGCAAAGCACGGGTTTTTTGTGCTGGCAGTCGATGCATTCGGGGCGGGGGAACGCGGAGTCGGCGAGGCCCTCGGTGAATATCACGGCGAGATGACTGCAGCCACGCTCTTCCCGACGGGCAAGCCGTTGTCAGGAATCCAGGTCTACGAGAACATGCGGGCGGTGGATTACCTGCAGAGCCGTCCGGAGGTCGATCCGGAAAAACTTGGAATCACCGGAGCCAGCGGCGGTGGAAACCAGACGATGTACGCCGGAGCCTGGGACACGCGGTTCAAGGCCATCGTGCCGGTCTGTTCCGTCGGAACGTACAACTCCTACCTCGGGGCGGCCTGCTGCATGTGCGAGGTCGTTCCCGGTGCCGCCAGCTGGTGCTGCGAAGGCGAAATCTTGGGGCTGTGTGCCCCGCGCGGGCTGATGATTTTCAATGCCACGAAGGACTCGAACCAGTTCTCCGTAAAGGAAGCTCGCAAATCGATCGCTGTGGCCCAGACGTTCTTCGACCTGGCGGGGCAGCCCGCGGCTCTTCAGCAGACGGTCTTCGACTGGCATCATGACTACAGCCAGTCGATGCGTGAGCGGATGTACGGCTGGATGGCCCTGAAGCTCAAGGGCGAGGGGGATGGATCGCCTCTCCCCGATCCCGTCATTCAGGCGGAAGACCCCGAGTCGATCCGCTGTTACCCCGGGAACACGCGTCCGGATGATTGGATGACGTTGCCGCAGTTCGCGGCAGCGGAGGGGAGGAGGCAGCTCGCGCGGCTGACTCCGCCGACCGACTCGGTGGTTTGGGATCGCGAACAGTCGGAGGCTCGAGAGATGCTTCGACAGTCGAGTGTTTTTAAGAATAATCCCTCGGCTACAGCGCCGTCACAGGGGTTCACACCCCAGGAAGGTGAGGGAATCACCTATTTCAGCGAGCCCGGATTGTTGCTCAACGCCCGGCTGACTCCCCGGTCCGATGAATCGGGTTCCCCGGCACGGCTGGCTGTGATTGTCAACCTGGATGCGGACAATGCCGATCTGGTCGAACAGATGCGAACAACGATTTCGAACCAGAACTGGACGGTTCTGATTCCGCAGTTGAGAGCCACTGCCGCTGGGGCTCCAGCGGGAGATAAAATTGGACATGCCCCGGATCATAATTCCAGCGAGTGGGGGCTGTGGGTGGGGCGACCACTGATCGGGCAATGGTGCCACGATCTGCAGCGGGCAATTGCCAGCCAGAAGCCCGCCGTAAACTCCGACATCGCACTGATCGGCATTGGGACCGCTGGACCGGTTGTCCTCTGCACTGCGGCTGTGGACTTGCGAGTGACCCGTGTCGCCACGGTCAATTCATTATCCAGCTTCGTCAGTGATACGCCACTGCGTGGTCAGCGACTGGGGCTGATGGCCCCCGGAATCTTGCGGGACGTGGGTGACATCGAGCACATCGCGGCACTGATCGCGCCGCGTCCGCTCACCATTGTGGGCGGCTCCACAGGCGGCGGTGCGGCCCTTGATGAGACCGAGTTGACCTCTGGATACAGCTACACTCGGAAAGCGTATGAACTTACCTCGAATGCCGGGCCCTTGCTGATTCGGACGGGTACTCTGGATGTCGCTGAGTTCCTGAAGTCGGCACGCTAACGTGATGGCCGTTTCGCGAGGAGGGCCCCGTGGCAATTCCCGTGTTGATCCGGTTTGAGGTGTTGAAACAACCGTGGGTTGCTCGACGTTGACTTTCGCCATACGGTTCGGTCATTCCGGTTTCATCATCTCCGGTTCCGGCGGGGCATTGCTGGCGGGCTTCTCGGGGGGCATGCGTGAAGTTTCCGAGGAGGGAACTGCGGTTGGCGACTCCTCTTCCAGGGTGGGCTCGATGCGTGGGGTTTCCTCGATGGTTGGCGGGACCGTGATCTGGATGGAAAAATCCAGGGGCAGCACTGACCGATGGGCGTCGTCTCCCCGCTCTCGGATTTCAAATTGACGGGCCCCATCGGGGACCAGGAAGAAGAGCCACCCCTCTTTATCTTCCATCACACACGGGTAACGGATGCGGTCATGCACGGCCTCGACGTGGTAGCCCAGTCCTCGCACCATGGCGTTGATGCCCAGTGGTCGTCCATAACGCGGTAGTCCCTCGACGGCGACATCGCTCAGCTGGGCCTGTGCGGCGGCCCGGCACAGTTCCGCGGCAAAGGCATTCAGTTCCGTCTTGCGCAGCTGGTCCCAGCCGGCGGCTTCCTGCAGGTTCAGCTTCTTGATATCCAAAATCTGGTGGGGATTCACTCGGACGAGATCAGCGGATTGGCCGGGGCTGAATCGAATTTCCAGCCCCCCGGGCAAGGCACCGATGCGCATCTCCATAAGCGAGTTGATCATCACTGCCGGACGGCGTCCAAAGTATTCGATCACGGCCTGCTGTGTCTGCGGGTCCGTGCCAATCGTGTCCCAGCGGACGATCACCGCGACTTCTTGTCCCGGTGTGACACGTTCTCCGATCAGTTGTCCCTGGTACACTGGTTGATTGCGAATCTTCTGATAGATGAATCCGCCCGCAAGGACAGCCACCAGCAGCGCAGGAATCACCCAACCGACACTTCCCCGCGTACTTGGCGTTTTTCGGGCCGTGGACACTGGCGACGGGGCGGGGGGCGGGGGCGCCGCGAAATCGAACGCGGGGAACTCGCCTTCGGGCAGTGGCGATGCCAGCGGGGCCGCGCCGGAGGACAGGCCCTCGAAGGGGTCGGGAACGACAACTGGCCATGTGGCAAGGGGCACGACGGGCGCCGAAGAGACCGGTTCCGCGATGGTCTCTGGCGGAAGGGCCTCCGTGGCCTTCAAGGGAATCGATGGAATGCGGATCTTGGTCTCGCAGCGCGGACAAGCTCCGAGTTTACCCGCAGCAGAGTCAGGAACCCTGACGGCAGCTGTGCAGTAGGGGCAGGAGAATTGGATGGCCATGAGTTCAGGATAGCGCTCGTCGGGGGAAGCTGTCCAGACAACCTGGGGATTGCACTCGGGTCGGGGTAATCCGGTCAATTTGTCTTCGTGGTGAGCAGATGGGGTTGTCGGGGAGGGCAGAGTCGCATATTTCTTAAGGAACGGTACGCTCTATGCATGGAGTCGTATCTTCCCGGCGGACCACCCATGGATTTTGACCAGCAACTCAAGAAGGCCATTGCTCGAGGATCGCGTTCCCGCGAGACCCGGGATCAGGCGGCCCGGCATGCGGCGCTGACGGCGGAAGAGTTGCGGACACTGCACGCGAAGTATCGTCTGGATCTCAGTGAAGCGATTGAAGACCGGCTGCGAAAACTGGCCGATCATTTTCCGGGGTTCGAGTTTGAAACAGTGCTGGGGAGCGATGGCTGGGGAGCCCGGATCACGCGCGATGACCTGAAATTGGCTCCCCGGCGGCAGGTGGCATCGCTGTATAGTCGACTGGAAATGGTGATCACTCCCAAGGGGGAGGCCCCGATTATCGAATTGGTCGCCAAGGCCACGATCGGGAACAAGGAAGCCTTTAATCGCCGTCAGTATCAGCCGTTGCAAGATGCCGACATGACCGTCTTTGAAGCCCTGATTAACCAGTGGTCCGTCGAATATGCCGAGCTGTACGCCGCGCAGCGCGTGTGATGCGGGGGCGTACTCTTGTGGTCCGAGTGGGAGGGGAATCGCCCCCCCGGCGAGCGGATCGTTTTCAGCAGATCCAGCCGCCTCCCAGCACCCGGTCACCATCATAGAGGACCAGTGCCTGGCCCGGGGCCACGCCCCTCTGAGGCTCATCGAACGTGACTCGCATACGGTCAGCTCCCACCTCCACGGTGCAGGCCCCCGGTGTGTGCTGATAACGAATCTGGGCGGTGCAGCGGAACTCTGTTGCCGGATTATCGATCAGCCAGTTGATGCGGTCGGCTTCGAGAACCGTACGGCCCAGATCTTCCCGCGTGCCGATGACGACACGGCGCGTGTCCGGTTCAATGCGGACCACGTACCGGGGCTCGCCAAAGGCAACGCCCAGTCCCTTTCGCTGGCCGATCGTAAATTTCTGGTACCCCGTGTGTTGTCCAATGATTCGGCCTGCCGTGTCGACCAGTTCCCCCGCGAGTTCCTGCTCCCCGCGATGCCGGTTCAGGAAGGCAGCATAGTCGTTGTCCGGGATAAAGCAGATTTCCTGCGAATCAGGTTTGTTGGCGGTCTGAATTCCGGCTCGGCGAGACATCTCTCGGATTTCCGGCTTGGTGTAGCCGCCGACGGGAAAGATCACTTGGGGAAGGATCTCTCGTTCGATTCCAAACAGGACGTATGATTGGTCTTTGTCGCGGTCGTGACCGCGGAACAGTCCCGGCAGGCTTTCGCCCAGCGGCTTCGTCTGAGCATAGTGGCCACTGGCAATGCAATCCGCATCCACCTGCTGGGCGAAGTCCCAGAGCTTGCCGAATTTCAGCCAGATGTTGCACATGACACATGGATTCGGCGTCCGCCCCGCCAGATATTCGTCGGCGAAGTAGTCCTTGATCTTGCCGAAACCGTCCTGGAAATTCAGAGCATGGAATGGAATGTCCAGCGAGTCAGCCACTCGCCGGGCATCTGCGGCATCGCCCGCGCTGCAGCATCCCTGGTGGTGCGGCTTCAGCGAAATGACCGGCAATACCCCGGTTTCACAGGTGTCGTCCACCGATCCAGATCGCATGAAAAGGCCAATCACCTCATGGCCTTGCTCCTTGAGGAGCCAGGCTGAGGCTGAGCTGTCCACTCCACCGCTCATGGCCAAAACCACACGCATAATAACGACATCGTCCTCGGTATTCGTGAGGGTTGCAACCGTCGATTCTTGTCAGCGACCACGGCCCGAGCGATCACGGCCCGAGCGATCACGGCCTGAAGGACGCAGCCGCCGGAATCCGGCGATCTCTGTTATTCCGGGACTTTCAGGCCCATTTCACCCAGCAGAAACTTCATGTCCTCCCAGACGGGTTTCTTGGCTTCCGGATTTCGCAACAGATAGGATGGGTGGTAGGTACATAGCACTTTCGCCCGTCCATGCGTGTAAAACCGGCCACGCATCTTGCCAATGGTCTCTTCGCTGCCCAGTAGATTCTGCGAGGCGCATGTCCCCCAGCAGACAATGAATTCGGGGTCGACGATGGCAATCTGTGCGTTCAGGTACTCGCGGCAATGGTGGGCTTCCGTCGCTTCCGGCAGACGGTTTCCCGGCGGGCGACACCGCAGAATGTTGCAGATGTAAATCTCCTCGCGTGTCCACCCGCAGGCCGTAATGATCTTGTTGAGCAGCTGTCCTGCGCGACCGACAAATGGTTCTCCCTGCTCATCCTCGTCGGCTCCCGGGGCTTCACCGATGAACATGACGCGGGCCTGCGGATTACCAACACCAAAGACCGTTTTCTGGCGAGTTGAGGCGAGTTCCTGGCAACGGGTGCATGTCGCCACGCGGGCCGCCAGGGCCGCCAGTCGCTTCTCGCGAGTACCGGGCTGAGTCGCCTCGGGGGCCATGGCAATAACCGGGAGTTCCAAGCGGGCTGCAGCGGTAGACTTGCGGGCCATAAGTTCCGGTGACTCCACGGAGTGGGACGGGGCAGGGGGGAGGGCTACGTGAGATTCCGGGGCCCCGGAGGCGTTGTCGATGGATTCTGCCTCCGGAGCGGCCTGCGGGAGCGGGGCGGCTCGCGGCCAATGGTCCAGTCCCGCCGACTGCCAGCTGTGAAGTACCTGTTGTAGTGCACGAGTCAGCGACATGCGGCGAGCCATCGGACGAACCCAGACCAGAGTTGCCATACATGGTAACGAGCGGTGGCCCGGCTGTCCGGTTCGCGGCGTCCGGTGGGGCTTTGCAGGAACGGGGAATGGGGAGTCGGTCAAGGCTGGCCAGTTTGTGAATCTGCCGTATCGGGGCGAGGCTCCTGCTGATCCGCATGCGTGGGAGCCAGGTTTTCAAGGAGTCGCGGCTCAGAGGGAGCTTCGCCCTTCCGACCGCACAAACTTCCCCGAAGAACTTTCTGGCCAGCTGTGGGAGTCGGATCGCTCCGCTTGAATCCCACGCAGGGACCGTCGAGAATGAGACGATCGTGCTCTGCCTTCGATGGTGTGCTCCGGCAGCTGTCACGTCAGACCGGGATGTGACGTCGTGAATGCAGCGGAGTCGTATATGCGGCGGTTGTTAACCTTTGCGCGAGGGTCTCGTTTGCCGACCTACAAGTCGGAGGAAGAGCAGGCCGGGCTGCGTGCCGCTGGTCGATTCAATGCTCAGTTGCTGGACTTTTTGCGGGATAAAGTCGCGGTGGGCGTGACGACCAACCAGCTTGACCGGCTGGCCGAAGAGTATACGCGCGGCCACGGGCACATTCCCGCCTGCTATGGGTACCAGGGATTTCCCAAATCGATCTGCACCAGTATCAATGAAGTCGTTTGTCACGGAATTCCGAATGATCGCCCGTTGCGTGACGGGGATATTGTGAATCTGGACTGCACAACGATTGTGGATGGCTGGTACGGAGATTCGTCAGAAACTTTTCTGGTCGGCCAAGTGAGCCCGGACGCCCTGCGGATCGTGCAGCTGGCCTTTGACTCATTGTGGATCGGGATTCAGGCACTCACTCCGTATTGCTCGGTGATCGATATTGGGACGGCCATTGCCCGCTATGGCCGACAGATGAATGTGGGCATCGTGGAGAACTTTCAAGGGCACGGAATCGGACGCAAATTTCATCAGGATCCAGGGATTCCCCATGTTCCGATCCGCAAGAGCCGTAAGGATCTACTAGTGCCGGGGGTCTGTTTTACCATCGAGCCGATGGTGAATCTCGGGAAGAAAGAAACTGACGGGCCCCTCTCCGATGGGTGGACAATATTGACAAAAGATCGTTCTCTGACTGCCCAATTCGAACATCAGATTCTGATGACCGAGGACGGTCCGGAGATCCTGACGTTGACCCAGAACGGGCCGAAACCGGGGCACCGCTTCTAGGCGTTGCAGGTCTACTTGTTCAATGTGTGCCTATGGGGGCACGCGATCGCGCTTACGGTTCCATTCGAACGGGCCAGCGCACTGCCTGGTGCACGCCTGCCTGTTAAGCGGTTGGTCATCAGACGTTGTAGAAACCCAATCCGATGCCATTAAGCAGTCCGGTCGCGACCGTACCATCCTTGATTTCGAACATCCCTCCGAAGCTGCGGACCCACTTTTTGTTGGCGGCGGGGCAGTACTGGCGGGCGTTTCCTTCGATCGCAGCCACACCCGGAATGCGAGCGGCGAGGCTCGCCGAGTGCAGGAACGACAGGCCGGGGCAGGTTAGATCCTGCACACACAGAAACATGCCGAACTTCTGAGCGGCGGCGGCGGCCAGCAGGGCTTCAGTGTGTCCCTTACAGGCCTTCAGGGCGACCCCGCTGTAGCCTTGTTCCCGGGCCAGCAGCAGGGTTTCGTAGTCAATCAGTGACTCATCGATCACGACGGGTTTCAGCTCGGCAGCCTTGTGCATCTTGTTGTCGGAGTGCGACTTCAGGTCGCGATGCGTCGGCTGTTCGATGTACTGAATTCGGTCATAAGCGAGGGCGCTTCCCGCCTGAACCTGCTTCAGGAAATCGAGTACGTACTCGACGTTGGCGCACTTTTCGTTGAAGTCAACGGAGTAGTTCCACTGTGTGCAGCCGCGTTTGGCCTGAGCCCCCGCCGCCACCTGTTCGACGTTCAGGACACGCTCGACATCCCACTTCAGATCATCGCCATTGAGCTTGATTTTCAGATGGGTCAGGCCGTTGTAGGGAATCCAGTCGGCCAGCGTTTCGGGCAGGCCGTCGTTGATTTTCGATGTGACATCGGCTGGACTCAGCGGGTCGACCGCTCCCACCAGATGGTACAGCGGCATTCGGGCCTTGGTTTCCCGTGACGTGTACTTGTCGAGGAATTCTCCCTTGAACTGCGAGTCCAGATACTCCGACAGATCGTCATTCATGAACTTAGACGAGAGGGCATCGTAACTGTTGATGAGATTCGCCTTGCCGTACGCATCATGGACAGCGGCGTCCAGTGGGCTGGCGGAGACGAGACGGGCCAGTTCCGGGATGAC
Organism: Planctomycetota bacterium; assembly: GCA_003671275.1. Lineage (GTDB taxonomy): Bacteria > Planctomycetota > Planctomycetia > Planctomycetales > Planctomycetaceae > TH-plancto1. The sequence goes on from QWPB01000108.1 coordinate 22,295, forward strand.
TTCCGGAAGCTTGTGCTTTTCCGACACGAGTTTGGCAAGGTGGGCGTATTCGGCGGAGAGCGTAAACATCAGCTCCATCGGGTGGCCGAAATCCTCGAAGCCTTCGGTCAGGCCGACGACCCGTTGGGCAAAGTCGACCATCACAGCTTCTGCCTGTTCCGGGGGGATTCCACCGGCTGCGGGCCAGGCCCAGATGTTGCCGAGCGGCATACTTCCAAAGCCGACGGCGTGCTTTTTGCCCCGCGTCTCGACGGTGACGTCGACATTGATCAGTTTCGTGTCGGTTTGCGTTCTGCCGCCGAATTTCAGCGGAGTCCGAAACTTGACCGGTTCAAACGAAATCCCGGCCTCAACAATGCGGATGTCGGTCGACTTGGCCATGACCTTCGTAACTGCGGGGTCCAGTGGGGGATGCGATTCCAGCGTTCGCGACGGGGCGAGTGTAGTCAAGAGGTCAGCAGGGAAGAAGCCAAATTGGTCTCTTTTCAGATGGTTTCAGCCGGGGGCGGTTTTTTAGCCTGGAGCGGACAGGCTGGCGAGAGGGACCGGAGGGCTTGGATTCGCGGTTCCCTCGGCGGTTGGTTAAACTCCTCCGCAGCCCTGTTTCAGAGCCCGCGAACCTCCCTTGATGCCCGGTGTCCAATGGCTAAAGTCACTGTCAAACGTGCGGATCTGAAGCCGGGAGAAGTTCTGTGTCAGCATTGCACTGCCCGATGTTGTGGGTACTTCGCGCTGCCGATGGAAACACCGACCGACCGGAAGGATTTCGAGAACGTCCGCTGGTTCATGCTGCACGGAGCGGTCACGGTGTTCGTCGATGCGGGTACCTGGTACCTCTGCGTTCACAATGTGTGCGACCACTTGCGCCCCGACAACATGTGCGGTATTTACGAGACCCGTCCGCAGATTTGCCGTGATTACTCGACCGATGGATGCGAGTACGATAATGAGGGCGTGTATGACCAGTTATTCGAAACGCCCGATCAGATTCAAGAGTATGCCGACGCGATCCTGGACCCGGAGAAAACCTACAGTTTCTCATCCGAGCCGATGAATCCCCGCGAAGTGGTGCTGCCTCTGGCGTAGTGCGGCGGGATTGAGAATCACGGTGTCCCCTGTCCGTGTCGCGTCTATTGAGTCCCTCGGCGATGGATGAACGATCCTGTCGTCGTGTCGCTTGCAGTCGTTCGCTTTGAACGTGGTGAAGGCGCGGATTGGGGCGGGGAGAAAACACAGAATCGACCGATGCGTGACGCGGACGTCAGTCATCGGTCGATTGCTGGGGGTTCAACGATCGTCTCTCACAACGATGGTTGAAGGCCGGCGTGGTCCCGGACTTCTCGATTCCCTCGGTAGAAGTCGGGGAACATGATCGGGCGATTACTTCGGCGACTCATCAGCTGGGCGATCACACGAAATGTCGCATTGGTTGTTGTCGCAATCGTCCGTGGTGTCATTGAACGACGAGCCAAAGGCGTACGACTTGTAACCACCACCTTTCCGACAAGCTGACATCCCGCCGTAGTAGAACCCCTGATTCACGGAGCCCACGCCGTCGGCGACATCATTCAACTCGGAGACGACGGCGTGCTGGACTTCGGAAAGTCCGACAATCAGTCCGATCACGAGTACCGTGGCGATCAGCACCAGTTCAGCGGAGACCACGAAACCAGCTTCATCATTCAACATAACGCGCAGCATAGGATTGTTCCTTCGAACAGAGGATGTGTGAGCACGATTCATGGGATCACACCGACCCGCGCGACGGTTCGATGTGGTCAGATCAGACCCTGATTCGCTCTCGGTTTCCCGTCCCCTGCGCGACCGGGGGACAAGTGAGAGGTGGCATGGCTGACCTGTACCATGACTCAGGCAAGTCGGGTGCCTTTTCGTTTCACGCGGGGCAGCGCCGACAAGACCATGAGACAAAATGCTGGGTCGCGTGACACGATGCCTTAACGGGCTGTTTCGAATTGAAGAATTCTGAGGGTGGTGGCTGTTAACAACCTGAACGTTGATTGAATGTTTTGCGTGACGAACTGTAAAGAAGCTGAAACAAAAACAAGCCGCAGCTTGGTGAAGCTGCGGCTTGTCGCGCAGGGACGTTCGAATCGTGCTCAATGACCCTTCAGTCCGTAATGTTGAACGGGGCAGTTTTGGTGCCATTCGTGTTGTGTTTTTTCAACATGCGTGTCGGGTTTACAGTGAGTCTGCTTCGTAAATCCTGTTTGTGGATATGTTTATGTAATGGGGGCGGGGATCGGCCCGGTGTCGGCATTTCACCTGTCGCGAGACGCCCTCGATGCGTGATGTTACGATTCGTTGTCTCTGTTCAACATGATGTGCCTCACAATCTGATGTGTGGGCTCTTGTTTCGTCCTGCTGGGGGCTGTGTACATGCGACTGGTCATCTGGTTTTTACTCACCCTGATCTTTCCGGGAGTGATTCTTCCGGTTCAGGCTGCGGAGCCTGCCGGACGTCCCAATATCTTGTTTGCAATTGCGGATGATTGGGGGCGGCATGCGGGAGCGTATGGGACACCAGAAGCCCGGACACCGAATTTCGACCGGCTGGCCCGAGAGGGCGTACTCTTCGACCGGGCCTACTGCACGTCACCCAGCTGTACGCCATCGCGGGGGGCGATCCTGACAGGGCAGTGGCATTGGCGGCTGGAAGGAGCGGCCAACCTGCACTGCGTCTTTCCAAATAAATTCCGGACCTTTCCCGAAATTCTGGCTGCGGAGGGGTATGCCTGCGGGCTGACATCGAAAGGCTGGGGGCCGGGCAAGACGGAGACTCCGGGCCGCGAACTGGCGGGCCCCCGGTTTCCCGATTTCGAGGCTTTTCTGAAGAGTCGTAATCCGGGTCAACCGTTTTGTTTCTGGCTCGGATCGGTTGATCCTCATCGCCCGTTCGATGAAGGAACCGGAAAACAGGCCGGTTATGATCTTGACAAGATTCAGGTGCCAGCGGCATTTCCCGAGGTCGAACGGGTCCGGAGCGACATCGCGGACTATCTGTTCGAGGTTGAGCGGTTTGATCGTACCGTTGGCCGTGCATTGGCGGCGCTCGAAGCGATCGGTCAATTGGATCAGACTATTGTGATTATGACCAGCGATCACGGGATGGCCTTTCCGCGAGGCAAGAGCAACCTGTATGACCTGGGGACCAACGTGCCGTTTGTCGTGCGTTGGCCGGGTGTTGTATCCCCGGGGCGAACGTCCAGCGATTTCATTAGCTTGCAGGATGTGGCCCCCACACTCCTCGAAGCCGTGGGGGGCGACGTCCCTGCCGATATGACGGGGCGATCCCTGATGCCGCTTCTTCAAAGTGACAAATCCGGAGCCATCGACCCCACTCGGGATTCTGTGCTGGTGGGCAAGGAGCGTCACGTTCCGTCTCAACCTGCCCCGGATCTGGGTGGCTACCCCAGCCGGGCCCTTCGTACGGGCCGGTATCTGTACGTCCGTAACTACCGCCCGGATCGTTGGCCCAATGGGACCGGTGATTTTGAGAATTCCGCAGTACCGGGAGTCTGGTATGGGGATACGGACAACGGGGCGACCAAGACCTATCTCATCCAGAATCGCGATCGCGATGCCGCACATCGGCAGGCGTATGATCTGGCCTTTGCCAAACGTCCTGCGGAAGAACTTTACATCCTGGAAAATGATCCCGAGCAAATGACTAATGTCGCTTCGGAACCACAATATGCCGAAGTCAAACGCCAACTGGCGGAACAGCTGGCACAGCAGCTGGAAGCTTCTGGAGATCCTCGCTCTCATGGTGCCGGGGATGATTTTTTTGAGAAGTACCCGTATCTCGGGGATGGGCCCAAGGCTCCGGGCTGGAAAGGGAAATAAGTCCGCGTGCTTCCGATGGCGGGCCGGTGAGCCGGTCAACTGGCACCGCCCCGCTGCTGCGATAGACTGCGTTTCCTGAGGTCCACCCGAGAATTTCGATGTCCACCGTTCGTACCCGTTTCGCTCCGTCCCCCACCGGTTACATGCACATTGGCGGCATGCGGACCGCCTTGTTCAGTTGGCTATGGGCCAGGAAACACGGCGGGCAGTTCATTCTGCGGATTGATGACACCGATCAGCAGCGGAACCGCGAAGAGGCGCTGCAGCCGATCTTGCGGGCCTTCAAGTGGCTGGGGCTGACGTGGGATGAAGGGCCGGAAATCGGCGGGCCGCATGCGCCTTACTTCCAGGCTCAACGCTCCGACAAGTACCGGGCTGCAGCTGCGAAGCTGCTGGCCGAGGGGAAGGCGTACAAGGACTTCGAGACTCCCGAGCAAACCAAGGCCGACCGCGAAGCTGCCGAGAAGGAGAAGCGGCAATACGTCAGCAGTCGCAGTTCGCTGGCCCTTTCGGACGCGGAGCGGGCCGATCTCGAAGCGAAGGGCCAGCCGTACGTCGTGCGGCTACTGGTCCCGCGCGGGCAGAAGGTCGCCATTCACGATCACATCCGCGGTGATGTTGAGTGGGACTGCAATCTGATGCCGGACCCGGTTATTCAGCGCGGCGATGGGTCGGCACTCTACAACTTCGCATCGGTGGTCGATGACATCGATCTGCGGATCACGGATGTCATCCGGTCAGAGGAGCATCTGACGAACACTTCGATTCAGATGCTGGTGTTTCAGGCCCTTGGTGCGAAGGCCCCGGAGTTCGCGCATATCCCTTATGTCGCTGCACCCGCGACGACCAAGAAACTCAGCAAGCGCGAGATCGGCAAGTACCGCACGAACCCGCAGTTCAAGAAGCTGTTCGAGATGGGAGATGCGGTATTGCCAAAGCTGGGGGTGGCGGTCAGCGAGGCCCTCAATCCGGTGATGGTTGAGTTTTATGAGCAGATGGGGTTCCTGCCGGAAGCGGTATTGAACGCCCTCGCGCGGCTCGGGTGGTCGCTGGATGACAAGACCGAAAACATGTCGCTGGCGTTCGTGACGGAACAGTTCACGCTCGATCGCGTGGTCAAGGGACCAGCAGGACTCGACCCGGATAAGTTGCTGGCCTACCAGGAATACTGGATGAGTCAGCGGTCGGTGGAGGAGAAGGTGGTGCTGTGCCTGCCGTATCTGGAGCGGGCAGGGATGATCCCTGCTCCGGCTTCGACCGAGCAGCGGGCGTTCGTGGCCAAGCTCGTGCAGTCCCTCGGTCCGCGCCTCAAACTCCTGTCGGACATCCTCAGCTACGAGGAATACTTCGTCGCCGATGACCAGTTGATCTACGACGAGAAGGGGTTCCAGAAGCGAGTCCGCGATGACGCCGGTGCTGTGCCGCTGCTGAAGGACTTGGCAGTGTTTCTCAAGACAACTCCCGACTTCGGTACTGCTGCGCTCGATGCGACGATCCATGCGTGGATGGAATCACGCGGGATGCCGATGGGACAACTCGTCCACGCCCTGCGGCTGGCGCTCACTGGCAAGACCGCTGGTCCGGGGCTGTTCGATTGTCTGGAACTGCTGGGGCATGAACGGTCGATGGCTCGCATCGAACGGGCCGTGGCCCGCGTCTAGGGAAATGTGGGGAGATGGATCATGTGGTTACGTCTTTCGATGGTATTGGGATGCCTCTGTTCTCTGGCACAGGCGGCTGAGCCCGTTCGTGTTCTGGTCTGGGATGAACAGCAGCCAGCCCAGAAGCAGGCTTACCCGGACTATCTGGGACATCAGATCGCGACCTATCTGGCGAGTCGACCGGACCTCCAGATCACGGAAGCAAAACTGGACGATGTGGGGCAGGGGATCACTGACGAACAGCTGAATGGGCATGATGTACTGATCTGGTGGGGGCATGTCCGGCATCGCGAGATCCCTGTGGCAACGGGACAGCGAATCGTCCAGCGGATACAGGCGGGAAACCTTTCGCTGATCGCTTTGCATTCCGCGCACTGGTCGGTCCCGTTTATTGAGGCAATGAACCAGCGGGCCATTGATGACGCCTTGGCCACATTGACCGAAGATGAGCGGAAGACCGCCCGGGTCGACTCGATCCGCCCCCCGTACCGAGTGCCAGCGCCCGATGCGAAACGCACGCCCCACTTCGAGAAGGTGGTTGAAGCGGATGGAGTGGTCACGCTGAAGATCGAATTGCCGATCTGTTGCTTTCCGGCCTATCGCCCGGATGGGAAGCCGAGCCATGTCGAGGTGTTGAAGCCTGACCATCCTCTGGCTGCGGGCTTGCCCGCCCGATTCGATATCCCGCACACCGAGATGTACGCCGATCCGTTTCATGTACCGAAGCCCGATCTGGTGATGTATCGCGAGACGTGGGATGCAGGGGAAACTTTCGAAAGCGGCAGCGTCTGGAATATCGGTCAGGGAAAAGTGTTCTACTTCCGACCAGGGCATGAGACGTTTGGCGTGTTTCACCAGCCGGAAACCCTGCGAGTTGTCGAGAACGCAGTCCGGTGGCTGGCCGGCGAGCAGCCGTAGAGACTCACCCGGACTGCAAGGCTGCCGGAGGCTGCTTGACAGTGTCCGGGCCGACGTGTCACAAACCGGGGAGCGGATCAATTCCGTTGTTCGTCTGTTCAGAGGGAAGTTGCCATGCGGTTGATTCTGGCCTGTGTGTGGTTTCCGGTCTTGCTCTCCGCCGTGCTGACCGGGAGTCTGTCGGCAGAAGACAAGGAGTACGAGCTTGGTCCCGACTCACAGCGACAGGAAGGGGTTCCGAAAGGGACGGTGATACACCACTCGTGGAAGAGCCAGATTTTCGAAGGGACGGTGCGTCACTTCTCGATCTATGTCCCAGCCCATTACCAGGCGGACCAGCCAGCTGCCCTGATGGTCTTTCAGGATGGCCATACTTACGTCAAAGAGGATGGCAAGTTTCGCGTGCCGGTCGTGTTCGACAATCTGATCCACAAACAGGAGATGCCCGTAACAATCGGTGTCTTCATCGACCCGGGGTTCAAACGTGAAACGCTCCCGGAGAAACGCGGATGGGACCCCCGCCCTGAAAATCGCAGCTTCGAGTATGACACGCTGTCTGACCAGTATGCCCGATTCCTGCTCGATGAAATCCTGCCGGAAGTAAAGAAACAGTACAACATCACTGACGATCCGAACCGCCGCGCGATCGGCGGCATCAGTTCGGGCGGAATTTGTGCCTTTACGGTCGCCTGGGAGCGGCCCGAGGCGTTTCGCAAGGTGCTGAGTCATGTGGGCAGCTTTACCAACATTCGAGGAGGGCATGCGTATCACGCCATGATCCGTAAGACACCCTCCAAGCCACTGCGGGTCTACCTTCAGGATGGTGCGGGTGATCTCGACAACGAGCACGGCAATTGGCCGCTGGCGAATCAGGAGATGGCAGCCGCCCTCAGATTTGCGAAGTATGACTACCAGTTCGTCTACGGCACGGGCGGTCACAATGACACCCACGGAGCGGCTGTTCTGCCCGATGCACTGCGATGGCTGTGGCGGGATGTCAAATAGTCCTCCGTGATCGAGATCTGAGAACGGACGGGGCCTTCTGGATTTACAGGGGGCCTCATTTTTTAGGGAATTGCCCCATCAATCGCGGCACGGATTGCGTAGACTGTCCACAGGGCGAGCCATTGGCAGTCTCCTTGACCGGTGTCCCGGTCATCCCCCAGACGAGGGGTGATGCGATGTTGTCGGACCAATCCTCTTCCGCTCACCGCCGGGGCTTTACGCTGGTGGAGTTCCTGGTGGTACTGGCGATCATCGCCGTACTGGTGGCGTTGTTACTTCCCCCAGCGACGCGCGGTCGCGGGGGTGCACGCCGGTCGCAGTGCAAGAACAACCTCAAGCAGATTGGTCTGGCACTCCATAACTACCACGACAAATATCAGTCCTTCCCTCCGGCCTATACCGTCGATGACGCGGGGCGGCCGCTGCACAGTTGGCGGGTGTTGATCCTGCCGTTCATGGATTCGCAGACCCTGTACGATCAGATTGATCTCTCCAAGCCGTGGAACGACCCGGTCAATGCCACCGTGGCTGCGAAACGCCCGTCGTTCTACGCCTGTCCCAGTACCGACATCGCCGCCGATCAGACGACCTATCAGGCGATTGTCGAAGCGGACAGCGTGCTACTCGCGGGCCAGAGTCGGACCTTCGCCTCGATTACGGACGGGACATCCAACACGCTTGTGGTGATTGACGCTCCCCAGACGAACGCGGTTCATTGGATGTCGCCCCATGATGCGAATGGGAAACTGCTTCTGGGGATGAACGACCAGACCGACTTCCAGCATACCGGCGGGATTCAAGGGTTGATGACCGATGGTTCGGTCAGATTCTTCAGTCAGAATCTTTCTGACGAAACATGGACGGGACTGTGTACGGCCACCAGCGGAGAGGTGTTGGGTGAGTTTTGATCGTGCAAAGTGGACAGCCCAGGCAACAAGCAGCGGAATTCACCACGGAGGCACCAAGGCACGGAGAGAACCGCCGGAGTCGAGGCTGCTGACGTGGAAAACAACACGCGGAGGTGCGATCATCGAGTCGCTGTACCGTTCCGGAACGAATCCTCAACGGCCATCCAGTCAAACATGGAAGTCGGGTGAATTCCCCCCAGCGACTTCTCGCTCTGGCTTGTTCGACGCCTCCGTGGTGAATGTTGAGATCTGATGCCAGAGGTCTGGAGAAGACATCTCCAATACCAACGGCTTGGGCAGTCGACTGATCGATTCGAAGCTGTCGCGGGAGTTGTCACATGATCTGTTCGACGACGAGGAAACCGGCTCGCCGTGCTTACACTCTCGTGGAATTGGTGGTGGTGCTGCTGATTCTGGCGGCGATGGTGGCGTTGTTCTCTCTGATCTCTGGTGTGAATGAGGCCCGTGAGGCGGCCCGACGGTCACAGTGCAAGGGACATTTGAAAGGGATCGGTCTGGCGCTGCACAATTACCATGAGGAATACCAGGTCTTTCCCCCCGCGTACACGGTGGATGAGCAAGGGAAACCGCTGCACAGTTGGCGGGTCTTGATTCTTCCGTATCTGGATCAGCAGGCACTTTACGCAACGATCGATTTGTCGCGGCCCTGGGATCACCCCAACAACGCCGCCGCCGCCCGTGCCATCCCTAATGTTTATCGATGCCCCAGTGCCGAACTCGATGCCATGCAGACGACCTGTTTGGCTATTGTGGATACCGATAGTTGCCTGCTGTCTGGCCAGTCGCGAACGCTCTCGTCCATCACGGACGGTCCGAAGAATACATTGCTGGTGATCGATGCTCCCCGCACGAAAGCTGTTCATTGGATGTCACCGGTTGATGTCAATCAAGAACTACTGCTCAGTTTGAACGAGCAGACGCCGTTCCAACATCGCAAAGGGGTGAGTGGAGTGCTGGCCGATGATACCGTCAAATTCTTTGATCGAGATCTGCCCGCCGAAACATGGACGGGGCTCTGTACGGCATCGGGAGGAGAGACGTTGGGGGAGTTTTGATCGCGGGGGGGGGAACGTCTGATTTTTTACGAAATCGGTTACGGGACAGAACGCGGGGCGGGTGGAAGATAGCGACGCCATAACTCGAGAACGAGCAGCGGGAGCAACCAACTGGTCCACGCGGTTTGCAGGTAGTACCACTCCGACTCGATCCCGCAGACCAGTCCCAGTCCGCCGTTCACGCGGATCACGACCGCCGAGAAGAGCAGCGCAAAGCACCGCTGCATCCACCGGCGATGGTCTTCGAAGCGGCGCTGCACCGCGGCACGCCATCCCTGAATGACCGTCCCCCCGGTCGCCACAGCCAGACTCGCAAACCCCACTCCGGCCCCCGGGCCCGCCGCTGCGTACCATGCCATGGCCAGACCGCTGGGCACTACGATCAGCAATACGATCGCGACCTGGACCCGGCCCAGCCTGCGATGCCAATGCGGTCGCCAGCAGCGAAACCGCTCACTCAGCAGCAGTAATCCCAGCAGCAAGGAACACGGTCCCGCGACGATGTGCGGATAAAAACTCCACTGGTAACCCGAGAAGAAGTACCCCTCTCGCCCGATCAAAAACGCCACCTCGAAATCCGGCGGCACGTAGTCACGGTAGCTCTCGAATGTAACCCCCACGACCTTCAGGACGAGCAGCGCCAGCAGCCCCTGGATGATCGGACGAGCCCGCTGAATCCACGAGGTGGACATACCCCCTCTCCTTTACTACTCCTCCTCGGTTCCGTCATCATCCTCGACCCCATCGGGCCGGGCGATGCCGTACTTCTTCAGGCGGCGATCGAGCGTGGTCCGTTCGATTCCCAGAATGCGGGAGGCTTGCGACTTATTCCAGCCGCAGTGGCGAAAGACAGCCTCAATGTACAGTCGTTCGACATCGTCGAGACTGCGGCTGGCTTGAATGAGGCTGTCCCACAATCGATAGCGGGGGTCGAAAGCGGTCTCTCCGGTCGGCGATTCGGAAGGCTGGGGCGCATCCGGTGCCTTCTCGGAGGTGGCGACCACGGGAGCGGCGGGCACTGCAGCTGGCCCCGTTGATTGCGGGTGCAGCTCCAGCTTGGAGAGGACAATATCCTCGTCGCTGATGAACTCCCGGTCACAGAGGATCACTGCCCGTTCGATGACGTTTCGCAGTTCGCGCACGTTGCCCGGCCATTTGTGTTTGGTCAGCTTCTCGATGGCGGTCCGATCAAAGCCACGAATCTTGGATCGCTGCCGTTTCACAAATCGCTCGACGAAGTACCGCGCCAAGTCAGAAATGTCTTCGGCATGCTCGCGCAAGGCGGGGGCATAGAGTTCGATCACCTGCAACCGGTAGAACAGATCGCTGCGGTACTTGCCGTCGCGGACGGCTTGCTCCAGATCGCGATTTGTAGCGGTTACCACGCGGACATCGACACGGATGGTCTTGCTGCCCCCGACGCGTTCAAACTCCCGTGTCTCCAGAACGCGGAGGAATTTGGATTGGATCTCTGGTGTCATCTCCCCGACCTCGTCGAGGAACAGCGTGCCGCCATGGGCCTGTTCAAACTTACCGGCTTTCAATCCGGTGGCTCCCGTGAAGGCCCCCTTCTCATGGCCGAACAGTTCGCTCTCCAGCAAGGTCTCCGTCAGCGCCGCACAGTTCACACAGATGATCGGCCCTTCCCGTCGCGGGCTGTTGAAGTGGAGGGCCCGCGCGACCAGTTCCTTGCCAACGCCGCTCTCCCCGCGAATCAGCACAGTGGCGTCGGTACGGGCCACGCGACCGATCGACTGCTTCAGCTTCTGAATCAGGGGGCTATTGCCGATCAGCTCCGATTCAAGTCCCAGCTGGGCCTGGTACTCCTTGCTGCGCTGCTCGGAGATGATCAGGTTTTGGGCGAGTTTTTGTCGTTCGCGGGCTTTGCGGACCAGCCCCGCCATGTGGTCGGCGACCGCCAGTGTGAACTCCAAGTGGCGGCTGTCGAGCGGTTCCGCCATCGATGTGGAGTACAGATGAATGACGCCGAGCGTTTGACCTTCGAGACGAATGGGGGCGCAGACCACGCTTTGTGCGGACAGGATTTCGAGACTTTCGCTCCGCGCCAGTGACGAATTGCGGGGCACATCATGCGCCAGGATGGCTTCGGAGGATTCAAACACCTGCCGGGAGAGATACGTGGAGAACCGGAGTTCCTTGGACTGGTCCGCGGGGACCCGCATCGAGACGACCTTCAACAGGTCAACGGTCGGCGTATCGACTTCTTCCGGAATCAGTAACAGGGCTGCCATCGTGGCGGGGATCACCTGCCGTAACCCATCAAGGGTGGTATCAGCCAGGGATTGGATATCGTCGGCCACCTGCATGGCCTGGGAGAGTTTGAACAGATCGGCGGCACCGCGTGGGCCGACACCATTCGACCGCAGTCCCTCAGCTCGGTCAAACTGAGTGACCGATTTGCGTTCGATGATTTCAAAATCTTCCTCGTCCGTCAGTGGAGTCGGATGATTCTCCAGTTCACCGGCTGGCTGGTCCGGGTGGTAGGGGACCATCTGGATCGAAAAGTCCCCGACCCCGATGATCTGGCCAATCTGCATGACGGTGTCGCCATCGATTTTGGCTCCGTCGATGTAGACCCCATTGCGACTCTGGTTGTCCCGGACGTACCACGTGCCTCCTCCATGGAAGATTTCACAGTGCAGCCGACTGCACTTGCGATCCGGTACGACGAGCGTGTTTCCCGGTGTCCGGCCAATCGTGACGCGCTGACCGGGGCGGATTTCCAACACTTGCAGCCGAGCGGAACCCCGCTGCAGGATCAAGTAACGGAGGTCCGAGGCCGGGTTGACTCGCGTTTCGTCGGAGAGATTCATGGAAGGGAAATGTCCAAAATCACGGAAGTGCCGCTCCACAACCCATCGGAAGGGTGGGGAAGGCTGACTGTCATCCGCCAGCGATCGTCTGACCGGCCCTTCCGACGATTCGAACGACAATTCTAATCCGCTTAACTTACCGGGACCGGGCGTCGTCGTCCAATATCGGCCTGACCGCGATTCGATGTAAGGTGCATTCGCCAAATGGTGGTACGGTCGAATCTCCTCATCAGGAGAAATTCCCACGTGACCACGGCGGCGCAAGAGATCCGCAGATTTCACAGATTCACGCAGCTTTTCGAGCCGCTCCGGGACTCCGAGTCTCGTCGCCCATCATACCTGGGCTTCGCTGGGCTCTCCGTCTCTGCCAATCTGCGTGAATCTGCGAAATCTGTGGATGATCCTCTCCATAGCAAAGGAACCACCATTGGCCGATTGCACCCTTCGATGTACTGGGGAATTACACGGTACTCGGAGGGGGTCCCGGTGCTGGGATTTGCGGCTTGTAACGCCTTTTTCGGATCGGGTTCACAGGAGTGTGTCAGAAAAGTCGCCGACTCACCGAACTTTCTCCACGAATGTCCATTTCTTCGGAGGCCCGTCCCGCTTTCAAGCGAGGAGGAATCCGATATCAATGGACCGGATTCTCTTCTGTAAGCAGGCGTGCCTGCATTGAGGGGGATCTTTGGATCGGGAGTTTGGAAGATCTCTCGACCACTCAGAGTCCCGTTTTACCTCGCCTAAGGCCGGAATTCCCCGTCGTTGGCAGGCCATTCACTGGACTGGTTCCCGTCCGGCCCCACCGATATACTCGCGGCACCAGCGGGAAACCGGTTGCGGGGCTTGGGGTTTCGTTCAGCGAAATTGGGTGCCGTCAGTCGTGGTTGACCGGTTCTGGGTTCCTCTCAGTTCCATCGGATGTCATCGATATCCGATTCCATTCACACCACGCACCGCTCGGGAGATCCGGGTTGGCCAGTGTCATTGAAGCGCCCGTGACGGACAGTCCCCCTCAGCGTGTCCATGTTCTGAACAGTCAGCGAACCAATTCGCTGATGGGTGTACGTATATTGGGGACCGGTTCTTTCGTGCCCGAAAATGTGGTCACGAACGAAGCACTCAACACCCGATTCGGCTTTGATGCCAACTGGATCAAGGAGCGGACTGGTATTCTGGAACGTCGACACGCGCTGCCCGGAGTGTCGACCTTTGACATGGGAGTGGCCGCCGCTGAGAAGGCGATTCAGGCGGCGGGGATCAATCCCGCCGAAATTGATCTGCTGGTGGTGGGGACATTCACTCCGGACTACCAGTGTCCATCGACGGCTTGTCTGATTCAGAACCGATTGGGGCTCGATTGTGCCGCATTCGATCTGGCTGCTGCTTGTGCCGGGTTCATGTACTCGCTGGTGACTGCAGCCCAGTTCGTCGCTAGTGGGAACGCTAAATACGCACTGGTGATCGGGGCCGACTGCATGAGCCGGATTATCAATCCGGGGGATCAGCGGACCTACCCACTCTTTGGCGACGGGGCCGGTGCGGTGATTCTGGCACGCGGCGATTCCGCTCAGGGGCTGGTCTGCTACCAGATGGGAGCGGATGGCTCGGGTGGTGATCTGCTGGATCGTCCCGCCGGGGGGGCCAAGTGCCCGATTACGTCCGAAGCCATTTTGAGTGGTCAGCATTATCTGCGGATGGACGGACGCAGTGTCTTCAAGTGGGCGGTCCGGCTGGTTCAGGACACGATTGAGCTGGTTCTTGAACGGACGGGTTTCCAGGTCGCGGACGTCAGTCTGTTTCTCCTGCACCAGGCCAATATCCGGATCATTGATGCCGCGATGGAAAGCCTGAAGATTCCCAAAGAAAAAATCTTCTCCAATGTCCACAAGTACGGCAACACCAGTGCCGGTTCGGTGCCACTGGTGCTCGATGAAGCCTGCCGCGCAGGACGTGTGCGGAGCGGTGATCTGGTTCTGATGTGCGGCTTCGGAGCTGGCCTCAGTTGGGGGACGGGACTATTTCGCTGGTAAGGGCGAAGGTCCGCACCCGTTGGTAGTTCCGTCGGAGTTTGGCTTTTCGTTACGATGGAGTTACTTCTGCCCCATCGTGACCACCGCCGATGAACCACCATTTTCCTGATGCTCAGCACCCGTGGTCCCGCCAGACCATCGCCGCCCACCAGTGGGAGCGGTTGAATGCCCAACTGGAGTACCTTCGCGGGCGAAATCCGTTCTGGACGGCTCGACTGAATGCCGCCGGTCTGGATCGCGGGCTCGTGGATGAACATCGCTGGCGTCAGCTGCCGTTCCTGACCAAGGCCGACTTGGTGGCTGACCAGACGGATCACCCGTTGTACGGGTCCAATCTCAGTGAGCCGTTATCGGCATTCTTGCGGTTGCACCAGACATCGGGGACGACAGGGCGGCCCATCTATTGGCTGGATACGGCGGCCAGTTGGGACTGGTTCATGAAGTGCTGGGAGCAGATCTATCGCTGGATCGGTCTACGTCCTGAGGATGTGGTGGCTTTTCCGTTTTCGTTCGGTCCGTTCATTGGCTTCTGGGCAGCCTTCGAGGGAGCCAACCGGCTGGGGAATCGCTGCCTCGCGATGGGAGGATTGAGCAGTGAGGCCCGGCTGCGGCAGATCCTGGACCATCACTGCACGGTCATCTGCTGTACGCCGACCTATGCCTTGCGTCTGGCGGAAGTAGCCCATGAGATGGGAATTGTACTCGCCGAGTCCGCCGTGCGGGCCGTGGTGGTGGCTGGAGAGCCAGGGGGAAGCGTGCCCGCGATTCGGTCACGGATTGCCGAAGCATGGGGAGCCCGTGTTTTCGATCACTGGGGAATGACCGATCTGGGATCGATGGGGATCGAGCCCGAGCACGCCCCCGGAGCCTTGCTGATTCTGGAAAGCGAATCGATCGTCGAAGTCATCGATCCCGCCACCGGGCAGCCTGCGCCCGCAGGGCAGGCGGGGGAGTTGGTGATGACCAATCTGGGACGCTGGGGTCAGCCCGTGCTGCGTTATCGTACGGGGGATCTCGTACGGGCCGCGACCGAGGTGGACCCTCGCGATGGAGGGCTGTTACGGCTGGATGGCGGCATCCTCAGCCGGGCGGATGACATGCTTGTGATCCGCGGGAATAACGTGTTTCCGAGCAGTATCGAAGCGGTGCTGCGGGAGTTTGATGCGATTTGTGAGTTTCGATTTGTCGTTCAGACCATTCGGGCGATGCAGCACCTGCGGATCGAGATCGAGCCGACGCCCGAGGTGGCCGCCAACGCGGATCAGCTGAGGCTGTTAATGGAGCGGGTCGAACGCACGCTCAAGGCCCGGCTGAACTTTCAGGCAGAGTTGCAAGTCGCCACCCCCGGAAGTTTGCCCCGATTCGAACTCAAGGGCCGCCGTCTGGTCCGTGAGTCGTAGGGGTCTGTTTGTCATGCGTCTTGAGAAGTGGATCTGACGGAGTCGGCTGGGTGTTTGCCAGGTGGCCCTGAAAGGCCAGCCACGCTCTTCGCTGAATGCGGAATTCCATCCCCAGATAGAGTGCCAGGGCCGGTGTATTGCGGATATCAACATGGACTTCCAGTCCCTGATCGCCGTGGAGCGCTGTCTCGCTCACGACGGTTTCCAGCAGGCGGCGGCCCCATCCCTGTCGGCGATAGTCTCTCGCGATGCCCATGTACTCAATCAGTCGCACGGATTCCCGGTGACGGGTCACGATTAATCCGAATGGCCGTTCGGGCGGTCCGGTCATCCAGACCTCGGCGGGAAGCTGATCCGCCGAATCCGTCGTCCATTCATCCACGAGATTGCGAATGTCCCGCCAGGGCAGGGCTTCTGGTAAATCCAGGGTTCCCTCAAAGGTCTCAGCGATCAGCGAGGTGATCGTCCCGTCCGTTCGCAGCTGGTCGAGCGGCAAGGGACGACAGTCGTGCGACTGGAGCCAAGGGACCGCTTCATCGGCGGTGACGGGACGATGCAGGGCCAGCACTTCCGTGGTGGCCCGTTGCCCCAGAGACTCCAGGCAATGGGCGTCCGGGCTGCCCGCTTCCGTAAAGATTTGAATGGCGGTGCAGGGTTGTGTGTAAGCCCAGTCAAGGGCCGCTGTCCAGAGAAGGGCTCGCATTCGTTCGTCAATGGGGCGCTGTTCAATCAGGGGCCCGAGCCCCAGCATCCCGTCCCGTCTTCTCAAGACGAAAATCGCCGCGGGCGGGGGCCCGGGATGATCGATGACAAGATAGCTGCTGATCGGACTTCGTAATGTCTTCGGGGAGATCGCGGGAGGGGAATCGCTCCGCGCGGCTCCATACTGGTCGAGTAGTCGTACGGAAGTCACTGGTGAGATCGCCTCAAAGATCGGATCGTTTTCGAGTGAATGCGGGAGCATCAGAATCGGTTGCCATTGTGGGTGAGATCCTCTTTCGGAGGGGGTTGGGTGATTAAGGTCATCCAGTCGGTGTTGTCGGATCTGAGCAATTCGTGCCAGCAATCGAGCGGATGTTCGGCTGCCACCGATCGTACAGCCCACTCACGGCCATAAAAGAACACGGCCAGGTTCCCCAGGATCATGCTGAAGAAACCCAGCATGAACCACGGTGCCTGATTCGGCCCGGGTTTGTCGATTAGAAAGATGAGTGGGAGGCAAATCGTCAGAACCACGCCCATGAATAAGACGAAAATCATGGCGCAACTGACGATCCAGCGGCAACGGTTCGTGGTCCAGGCGGGGCGGTCGAACGGAGAGGCTGTGTATTGGGCGTAACTCTCGGAATCAATCCATATCCGGCGCCCGCTTCGACGGCAAATGAGGATGCTCGCCAGACAACAGGCCGTGGAAAGCATCATCCCGCCGATGAAGATGAGCGCCAGTATCGTCATCAGTGTGTCGATGTCTGGGGCACCGCGCCCCCAGGGTTGCGCCAGAATCGCAATCGCAAACATCATCCCGATGCCCGCGATGAAGATTTTGCTGGTGGCGGCTGCCAGGTGCATCAGCAGGATGGCCCATCCTCGGCCAGGTGTTGCGTCTCGCAACCAGTATGTCCCTCCGGCATAGGAATCTCGCCATCCAAATCGGAGTGCAAACACCATGGATGACCAGACCAGATTGGCCGTCCACTCGAAAAGGATAAAGGCGATTAAGCCACAAATCGGCCAGCCCCAGCGGTCAAACAGGCTGGGCGGTGTCGTCTCGGCGAATTCGTCTTGGAGCATCTCGTCGTGCATCACAGGATTCGCCTGATTGCTCAGGGACTGAAATTCAGACGGTGGGGCCGCCTCATCCGTTAGCCCAATCGCATCCAGATCGCTTTCAGGTATTCCGTCTCTGGGCAGTTGTTCGCTACTGGGTGATCGGGACCGGCTCCGGTCCGGTACAGGATCTGGCCGGTACGCCCCTCGGGGATGGCCCCCACGACCAGCCGTGAAAAGTCGTCCGCTCCCAATAGCCCGCTACAGCTGCATGTGACGAACAGGCCACCGGGGGCGACCACCTGCATAGCCAGCCGATTGAGGTCGAAGTACCGATGGCGTCCCTCATCGATTTCGTCCTGGGACGAGATCAGCCGGGGCGGGTCAAGAATCACCACATCAAACAGCTTGCCATTACGGAGCGCATCACGGACCCAGGGAAAGGCGTCGGCGTGGACGAAGCGGGTGTTCTTACGGTTCAGCCGGGCATTGCGGCGGGCTTGCTCCACGGCTCGTTCGTCGAGATCGACGCCGGTCACCTCGGCGGCACCTGCGCATTCGGCGGAGATCGAGAATCCCCCGCTGTAACAGCATAGATCGAGCACTCGTTTTCCGGCGGCAAAGGTCGCGAGACGGGCTCGATTGTCCCGCTGGTCACAGAAAAAGCCGGTCTTGTGCCCGTCGGCCAGATTCACTTCGAACTGGAGATTGTTCTCGGTCACGATCACTTTAGACCGTGCACCGGGACTGGCAAACGATTGGGCAATGAACCCTTCCTGCTCGGAAGTCCGCGGACCGGGTTGCACGGACCAGTGTGTTATTCCCAGCTCTTCACAGAACAGTTTGGCGAGGGCTTCGGACCGCTGGAACATCCCCAGTGTAAAGGCTTCTACCGAGAGCAGGTCGCCATAGCGGTCGATGACGATGCCCGGCAGTCCGTCCCCTTCGGCGTGTACCAGCCGGTAGGCGTTGGTGGTTGCATCCAGATTCAGCATCCGCCGCAGCTCGACGGCCTTCCGGACCTGACTCCGCCACCACTCCTGATCCGGGAAAACCGCACCGCGCGTCAGGATTCGGACCGTCGCTTCGGCCCGGGGATTAATCAGACCGTGTGCCCAGACCGTTCCATCGTCGACACCGACAGCGACGAGATCGCCGTGTTTTGCCTGAATCGGCAAGTCCATCAGCCGCCGTCGGTATAATGTCGGGGCCCCGGTGGGGGTCTTGGCGATCACTTTGGGAAGTCCTTCCGGAGTTTCGCCTGCCAGTGGACGCTGGGCGACGAACTCGGGGGACAGGGGCATGCGAATCTGGTTCCGCGCGGCGGCACCAAAGGGACGAGCAGCGGATGGTCGCGGACGGGACTTCACGGAGGATTCTCAATCTGGGGGCATACGGTTCGGGATATATCGTCGGGCAGCGGGTCAGCCATCGCAAGGGTGATCTCCAGAATCCTGCTCAACCGGGTCTGTGCATGCCACCGGCGGGAAGGCCTATCACTCGAATCGCGTGGTTAATGTCGCGATGGATCGCTTCCCCGGAAAACGTGAGAGGGAGCCATATTGTGCCAGCAATCGGGGGACGATGGACGTAGTCCTTGATTCCGCTCAACGATTCCCGGACATTGCAGACGAACGATTCCGGTTGGTCGACGATGCACCCGGAAGAAAGGGGAATCATGCGGTTCCAGCAGCAAGGCAACGGCGGTCACCTCCAGGCTATGGCGTGGATCGTTGTGCTGTTCGCATTGTTTGCGGGGGACGCTCGCACCAGTTGTGGTCAGACGCCGGATTCTACGAGTGAACGTCCATCCGCCACCCAGAAGCAGTGGCGGCTGATTTTTATCGGGCCGCAAGAGGCCGTGACATTGCAGGTCACCGTGACCGCGGAAAATGGCCCGGAAGCGAAACAGGTCCAGCTCGCTGGGATGTTGCTCAAACGATATGACGCGGATGCAGACCAGTTTCTTTCCGCTGAAGAAGCCGCACGGCTGCCACAGGGGGCCCGCGTGGCGGGGCCCCCCGTTGGTGGGGAGTGGAAAAAACTCGATACAACGCCAATCGATGATCGTCTGAATGTCGAGGAACTGACGGCGTTTATCCGACGAGAGTTCGGTGAGCCGTTTCGGATTCGGATTCTGCCCTCGCGGTCGTTTCAGAGCATTCGGCTTGTGGAACGCCTGGATCAGGACCACGATTCCGCGCTCTCGATGATGGAGCTGACCGGCAGCGTTTCCCGGCTGCGGCAGGCCGATCTCGATGACGACGAGGCTGTCTCGATTGATGAATTGATGCCGCGTCCGCGTCGGCAGGGCCAGCCGGCCGTGGTGGATCTCCTGGAAGCACCGCTGTTTCTGCTCGACGATCCGGCCGGCCGGGCGCGGGCGCTGGATCGCGTGCTGGGGGGGCTTGGGGCGGCTGCTTCCGGTCAGGCGGTCCCGTTGGATCGACTCCGCTCTGGAGAGCCGACTCGCGAGGCGTGGGACAGGAATCAGGATCGGCAACTGGATCGCGAAGAGCTGGATGCGTGGCTGCGGAATGCGACGCCCGCTGTCAATCTGGAGGCGTTCCTAGGCGACCGGAAGAAATCCAAGGTGGCCTTGCGTGAGGGGGCTGGAACACAATCGGGGACCACCGTATCGGCAGACCTTGGCGGGGCGACCGTCGAGATGAACGCCATAAATATCAGTATTGAACAGACCGCATCCGCTAAGCTCTATCGAACCCGGTTTCTGGTCGCAGATCGCGATAAGAACGGGTATCTGGATGCCGGTGAGTTCGGAACGCTGCAGTCATCCGGGAGTTTTGCCGACGCCGATGCCAATGGCGATGGCATGCTGCTGCGGGATGAATTGATGATCTTTGCCGACTATGAAGGAATCGCTGCACAGGCTCATATTGCCCTGACGGTGAGTGATGTCAGCAAGACCCTGTTCGAACTGCTTGATGCGAATGTCGACCGCCGATTGACTCCCCGCGAAGTCAGTCGAGGGAGTGAGCGATTGCAGGCTGTGGACCGGAATCAGGATCAGAATATCTCGAATTCGGAGTTGGAGAGTCGTTATCGGATGACGCTGTCCTTGGGGCGCAATGACCTGTTCGCAGGGAGCATGAATGCTCCGATGGCCCTTCCCAATGCTCGCGTACGGACCCGGCGAGATGGGCCGTCCTGGCATCAGCGGATGGACCGGAATCAGGACGGTGACGTTTCATGGCGAGAGTTTCTGGGAAGTCGCGAACAGTTTGATACGATCGATGTCGATGATGATGATCTGATTGATGCGATGGAAGCGGACATCCCCACCAGCACGAAAGCAGCCCCATGATGGATGGACTCGAGTCCCTGCGCGGGCAGGCCGTGGTCGTAGATCTGACCAGTCAGTTTGTCGTTTTGGGGACGCTGATTGGTGTCGAGGGAGCCTATCTGGTCCTGGAAGAATCCGACGTTCACGACCTGCGCGACACGACAACGAATCGCGAGCAGTATGTCGTCGAGGCTCGGCGGCACGGAATTCAGGTCAATCGGAAAGTGACCCGTTTACGGCAAGGGGAAGTGGTCTGTATCTCGCGTCTGGACGATGTGCTGGCTTAGTAATGGATGGGCTCATTCCGACAGGTCGACCAGCTGGATTGCCTCAATATGAGTGTGCCGAGAGGGACGAGAGAAGCTGTGACAAACGCCGGTTATGAAAGACAGCTGACTGCCTGGATACATCGGGCCTGCCTGCTGGAGGCGACCGCCCCGAAACCGGGGAACGTCCATCCCGGGGCGGCATTTGCGGATCTCCGCTATGTGGATTTTGTAGCCTCCGCCGAGGTCGCGGCTCCCGCGCTGGCTGCTGCGGCGCGTGTCGGCGTGGGGGCGGCGGTGCTGGCCGCCATACAGGCAACCCGGGGCCGGGTGGGAACGAATACAAATCTGGGGATCGTCTTGCTGATTGCTCCGCTGGCGGCGGTTCCACAAGGTATTCCGCTGGCGGACGGGATCAATGCCGTACTGGCGGGCTTGACGATGCGCGATGCGGAGCTGGTCTTCGAGGCGATCCGCACCGCACAGCCCGGCGGGTTGGGGCAGGTGGCCGAAGGGGATGTCTCTACGGCACCGACCATGGATCTGTTGTGCGCCATGGGAATGGCAGCGGATCGGGACAGTGTTGCCCGGCAGTACGTGACGGATTTCGAGATCCCCCTGTCCGTGGGAATCCCGATCATGCGGCACCTGGTGAATCGTTCCCCGGGGCGGACACTCGACGGTGTGGTGAATTTGCATTTGCACTTCATGGCCCGTTGGCCCGATTCGCTCATCGCCCGCAAGTGCGGTCTGGAAGTGGCACACGAGGCCCAGCACCGGGCGGATCGAGTGCTTGAGTGGCAATGGCCTGAAAGCCCCAGGGGGATCGCGGAGATTCAGGAATTCGACACATGGCTGCGGGCCGATGGCCATCGCCGCAACCCGGGGACGACCGCTGACCTCGTCGCGGCGACGCTGTTCGCGTATCTTCGTGAGGGTGGTGTGTTCTCCGACCCCTGAAGATCGACGATGTGATGCCCTCCTCTGAAAGATTCCATGTGCGGGTCACGAAAGACCATCTGGTCTTCAGTGCCGGGCACTTTATTACGATTGACCTCCCGACGGGGGAGATCTGCGAGCGGTTGCACGGTCACAACTGGCGAGTGGCTGTTGAGGTCTCCGGACCCTTGGATCGCAATCAGTACGTGTTCGACTTCATTGCGCTTCGGGATAATCTGCAGGCCATTCTCGATCCACTCGATCACCGGATGCTGCTGCCGACTCTCCATCCGTCGATCCGGGTCGAGTCGGGACCGCTGGAAACCGAAGTCCGCTATACGAGCCGCCGCTGGGTCTTTCCCTCCGACGAATGCGTGCTGCTACCGGTTGAACAGACGACCGCCGAACTGATTGCCCGCTGGATAGGCCAGACCCTGGATGATCGTCTCATTCGTCAAGGCTGGCCCCGGATTCCCCATCTACGGATTGAGGTTGAGGAGAACTTCGGCCAATGGGCCATCTGGGAACGTCAGTGAGACGCGGTTGGCCTACATCCGTTCGACGGTCTGAATTCCGAGTAACCCCAGGGCCCTCCCTAGCACCCGCCCAGTCAGTTCCGCGAGCAGGCAGCGGCTGTTGCGGAGGGCCTCGTCCGCTTCGCCCTTGATGGGGCAATCGTTGTAGAACGCGCTGAAGGCATTGGCCGTTTCGAACAAATACTGCGTCAACTGGTTGGGACGGTATTCGGCACAGACGGCATCGAGCGCTTCCGGGAACTTGAGAAGCTGCATGGCCAGTGTGCGTTCGGCGGGATGCGACAGTTGAATCTTCGCGCCCTGCGCGAGGAGCTGGATGGGGTCGATGGAATTCTTGCGGAGGATGCCTTTCGTCCGAGCGAAGGCATACTGAATGTATGTCGCCGTGTCCCCTTCTTTGGCGAGCATCTTTTCCCAGTCGAAGACATAGTCACTCTCGCGGGCATGATGCAGATCGGCGTACTTGATCCCGCCGATGCCGATGATTTCGGCGACCGACTGGCGGGCGGCATCGTCGAGCGGCTCTTCGCCCTTGTCGGCCTTCTGCGCCTCGTTGAGATCGACGATCGTGCGGGCTTCCTTCACCGCTTCATCGAGCAGGCTCTCCAGCCCGACCGTGTCGCCATCGCGCGTCTTGTAGGGGCGCCGATCCTTGCCCATCACCGTGCCGAAGTTCACATGTCGCAGGTCGACCTGGGCAATCCCCCACTTCGCCACCGTCTTGAACAACAACTCGAAATGTTCCGACTGCCGCGTATCGACGACGTACAGGATCTCATTGGCCTGCAGTTCACCCACGCGGTACTGAATCGTGGCCAGGTCCGTCGTGGCATACGTGAATGCCCCGTCCCCCTTCTGCACGATGAATGGGGCTTCGTTCCCCTCAATGAAGACGCACATCGCCCCATCGCTCGCGACGGCCATGCCGCTGGACTTCAGCGACTCCACCACCCCCGCCAGCATGGGGTTGAACCAGCTTTCACCGAGAGTCAAATCGAACTGAATCCCCAGACGCTGATACACCCCTTGCAAGGCGGCCAGGCATTCCGGCATGAACTCGTTCCACAGACGCAGGTTCTCCGCATTCCCGGCGTGTAGCTTGGCCGTTTCATCCCGAGCAGCGCGGGCAATGTTCGAGTGGGCGTTCGCGAGGGCCAACTCGGCGGCATTCGTCTCGACCCGCTCGATCTTCTTGGCTAGCGAGGCCGTCTCGTCCTTCAGTCCCTCGATCTGTGACCGCAACTTTTTGATGGCCTTCTCGGCCTCTTTGTCAGCGGGGTCTTTACTCCCCTTGGGAGGCACTGGTGTGGCGGCCAGTTCTCGTTCAGCGACCTCTAACTCCCTCTTCTTCCCCGGCAGTTCGCTGCGGGCCTCCAGGAAGTCGCTCAGTCGGTTCACCAGTCGGTACAATCGCGCCAGTTCCGCCACCGGCGTCCGAGTATACGCGTCATTGTCCAGGAAATTCTTGTACCCATAGATGATCATCCCGAACTGGGTGCCCCAGTCGCCGATGTGGTTGTCGCTGATGACCCGGTGGCCGAGGAATTTCAGCGTGCGGTAGAGCGAGTCGCCGATCACGGAGCTGCGCAGGTGGCCGACGTGCATCGGCTTGGCGACGTTCGGGGACGAGAAATCGATCACGATCGTCCGCGCGGGGCGGGGCGGTTCAACTCCCAGCCGGTCATCGGTCAGGAGCCTGTTGACCTCGCTCGTGATCAGATCATCCCGCAGCCGCAGATTGATGAACCCCGGCCCGGCGATCTCAACTTCGTTGCACAGATCCTGCAAGTGGACCTTCTCGGCAATCTTGGCGGCCAGTTCTTTGGGATTCAGGCCGTGCCGCTTGGCGAGCGGCATGGCGCAGTTTGCCTGGAAATCGCCGAAGCGCGTGTCCTGCGCCGGGCGGACCATCGAGACAAACGGCGCGGGATCGTCCGCGTAATCGGCGAGGACCGGGGCAAACCGCTGTTGCAGGAGACGCAGGAGATTCATGGCAAAGAACTTCAGGTGAGCCGCGATCAAGCCACCCCGATCGCAAGCGGGAAAGTGTAACGGGTCGTCGAGGAATCGACAGCGGGCTCACACCGCTGGTGTTATTGATGCCGGGAAATTCGGCGGGTGATTCTGCGGATAATTGGCAGAGAAGCGGGTAACGTCATGAGGGGGTGATGTCTCGGATCGCAACTCCTCGATCCTCTTTGGCGGGGGGAGGGCTCGATTTTCCGTCTCAAACTATCTTGACATACTTGTGAAAGTCATTCCCAAAGCGAATTGCCTTGACGCCGGGTTTGTGAGATGATCGATTCACGCTGATCCGTAGGCGGACGAATGACATCCGTTATGTCAGGTGACGACCAACGCGACAGTGACACGAAGACGCAGGAAGTTCGCATGGCCGAAGGCACGATCAAGAAGTTGACCGACAAGGGTTTTGGATTCATCAGCACCGGCGGGTCGAAGGACCTGTTTTTCCATTCGAAGAGCCTCCAGGGCGTACGGTTCGATGAACTGTACGAAGGCCAGAAGGTCTCCTACTCCGAAGGTCAGGGTCCGAAGGGGCCTTGCGCTGAAAACGTCAAGCTGGCTTAGTTCCAGTCACCATCAATCGACTCTGGCGGGTTGGCCTGATCCCAAACGGTTATCGGGCCAGCGAAGAGTCACCGGGTTTCCACTCGCAGTGTGGCGTTGATTCTTTCTGAATCAACGATTCTTTCTCCCGCCGGGAAAGACCCTTGATCGCATATTCGCGTTTCAGTGCCAGACTGCGACTGGCCTGGATTTCTTGATAGACCAGTTGTACCGGGCGTCGGGTCCGGGTGTAGCGGGCTCCTTTTCCGCGATTGTGTTTGGCGAGCCGCTGCTCCACGTTATTCGTCATCCCGGTATACAGCGTGCTGTCCTGGCAGCGGACCAGATACACAAACCACAACTCTCCGGTGGCTTGTTTCGTTGTGGTGGGCAAATTAACAGCCACAAGGCCCCCATTCGGGTAAACAACACCGGTGTTTGTCCTGTCATTTCCTATCGGCAGGGGGCCGGGTGTACCTTGAAACCTCGAAGGGACGCACAATTGGCTCTGGTGAATTCCTGTTGTGATCACCGACGCGGGGGTGAATGGCACCGATGTTTGGAACAGGTTATCCACCAAGCAAGAGGGTCAGGCCCTGCAGCCTGATCCTGGTACACAGTCACTGAATTCGGGGAACTACGGAATAAGCCAGAACATTGTGATTGCCACAGCCGTCGGGAACAGGGCTCCCAGAAACAGGCCCAGTGGGCTGATTCCGGTGCCTTCGAAGGCTTTGGAGGTTTGCAAAATCCCCGCCCCCGCGGGATTCGGGGCATTGGCAATCACGGTCAGTCCCCCGCCGGTGACAGCTCCCGCTGCCAGGGCGTACTTCAATTCGGGGTTCATTCCCTCGACCAGCGAGCCCAGGTACGTCAAAGCGGCATTGTCGGTAATCGCGGTCAGACCCGTGGCTCCGAAGTACAACGCGGTGCTGCCGAGTTGAGCGATCAGTGGCTGAAGCCAGTATTGCTGCAACTCGCCCATCGTGACGAGTCCCGCCAGGAAAAATCCAACGAGCAGCCCTTCGCGGAGTTTGAGCGGATCCTGGTACTCCTTCGTCGCGGTGACCAGGCCTAGGAAGATCATGAACACGCCGAACAAGATGTCGGAGTGGTGGGAAAAACCCACCATCGCCGCGAGAAATGTGAGGTGCAAGCCCGTGAGCCAGTTGGGAATTGGACCACCTTCCGCTGGGGCTGCGGGGATTGCTGCCAGTTCTTTTCGGAAGATGCCTGCAAACACGATGGTCGAAATCACACAACTAGCGAAGGCCCGCCAGCCAAAGTGGGTGAGCATATGCAGCGTGTCCCAGTTCCACTTCTTCGCAACCATCACGATCGGGGGAGCTGCAAAATGGGTCAGAGTACCACCGATGGAGATATTGACGAACAGTAGTCCCAGCAGGGCGTAGGCCAGATTTCGGCTGATTTGCTGATCGAAATACCGACGTTTCAGCATCATGGCCAGCAGGGTCATGGCCGCTGGTTCTGTAATAAACGAGCCGAGCAGGGGGCCCACGGAGAGTGATGTCAGAAAGAACGCCAATCCCTGGGGAAAGGGCAGCCATCCAGCCAGTTGGCTGATGATCTTTTCGGCCAGAGTCACGACGGGGCGCGTGGCAGCGACCACCATGACTGCCATCACGAATTTTGGCTCGTTGAAGCTGCCCTTGTCGCTCAAGAATTGGATATAGGCAACGGCTTGTTCCAGAGAACCGCGAAAGACCATGATCATCGAGAACAAGACGGCGGCCCAGACTCCAAACACCACTTCCGTCTCGGCCAGGAAGTGATACAGATTCTCCTGCATCGAGCCTTCGGGATATTTGTGGGCCTGTGTGGCGAAATACTTCACGGAGAAGGTGTGCAGAATCGCCAGCGTGAATAGAAAAGTCGCCAGGTATTCGACGCTGCGGGTCCGCTGGAAGGTCAACGTGTGGTGACCGTCAGCGTGTTCCGCAGCCACAGCCGCAGTTGGGACGGCCGTTTTCGGAGTCTCCGCAGCACTGAGGGGCCCCGCACAGGCCAGTACCCAGAGAGCCAGGCCGAACATCACCCAGCGGCTGGTAAGGAGTGCATTGGCCCAGCAGCCCCCCCAGAAAGCAGTAGGGGAGAGCGGGATGTGGGCTGGGGGGAATCGTGTGGCGGCGGTGGTGGAAGATTGGCTCAACGGTCATCCCTTCACAACGTAAGTGTTCGTCGATGGTTCCGAACCAGCTGCGAAAACCATGTAGACGATTCTAGGGGATGATGGTCGAGCCTCCGACCCCGAAACCGCGTATTGCCTCAAAATTGGAATCGGGAATATAGTCCGCTCCGCTCAGCACTTCCGTCACTCCGACTTGGGCAGTCCCTCCTATGTTGCATGATGCGACATTGAAATCGTTCCGATCCATCGGCTTTCGGGTATTGACCGTCATGGCCAGCCTCGGGATGTGCTTTCCCCTGCTGGCATACGGAGAAGATGCGCTGGGAGTGCGTGTGCCGGAGGGGTTCGAAGTCACGCTCTATGCCGATGACGAATTGGCCCATGACATATACGCGATGACCATCGACGCTCAAGGGCGGATCGTGGTTTCCGGGGCCGGTTATGTGCGTGTGCTGATTGACTCGGATCATGATGGGAAGGCCGATACCTTTTCGCAATTTTCCGATGAGCCCAAGTCCGGGGCCCAGGGGATGTACTTTCATGGCCGCGATCTGATCTGCTTGGGCGATCAGGGGTTGCAGCGGTACACCGATAAAGACGCTGATGGCAAGGCCGATGGTCCGCCCCAGGTGTTTATCAAGCTGAACACGGGCGGCGAACACGATGCCCATGCGATCCGGAAAGGGCCGGACGGTTGGTGGTATCTGATCTGCGGCAACATGGCGGGTGTCAACGAGAAGTACAACTCGCTGCCACATCCTCCGGTCAAGGTACCGCGCGCCGGGACGATGTTGCGGTTTTCTCCCGATCTGACCCAGGGCGAGATCATCGCCCATGGACTACGGAACGCCTATGACTTTGACTTCAATGCCTTCGGCGATCTGTACACCTTTGATAGTGATGGGGAAAAGGAAATCACGTTGCCGTGGTATGAGCCGACCCGGCTGTACCATCTGGTTCCCGGGGCGGATTGCGGCTGGTTTTCGAAGAGCTACAAGCGGCCCGAGTATTTCCTCGACATGCCACCGGTGTTGAAGTCGTTTGGTCGCAGTTCACCCACAGGATTGGTGACTTATCGCCATACGCAGTTTCCCGCCCAGTATCAGGGGGCACTGTTCGCGCTCGACTGGACGTACGGCCGCGTCTGGGCAATGCCCATGGAAGCCGACGGTTCGACATGGTCCACCCAGCCCATTGAGTTCATGACCGCTGTAGGCGAGCATGGTTTTGCTCCAACCGATGCCGACGTGGGCCCCGACGGATCGCTGTATGTCTGCGTTGGAGGCCGCGGAACGCGGGGGGCAGTTTACCGCGTTCGACGAGCGTCCCAGGAGCCCGCACGAATCCAGCCACCAGTCGGAACCCAGGAATCCGTTGATGAAAAACTCGCCCGTTGTCTGACCGCACCACAGCCATTGAGCAGCTGGTCGCGGGCCCAGTGGGAACCACTGGCCAAGGAACTGAAGGCTCCGGTTTTCGTGGAAGCAGCATTGGATGCCAGCCGGTCGCCTGCGGAACGGGTGCGGGCCATTGAAATTCTGACCGAGAAATTTGGCGGTCTTGACGCCGACATGCTGGCTCGAATGACGGAGTCGAATTCGACCGCTGTTAAGGCTCGGGCGGCCTGGTCACTGGGCCGGACCTCGCCCGCCACTCCCAGTACCGAGTACTTGCGAGCCTGCCTGATGGACAAGCAGCCGCTGGTCGTGCGGATGGCGCTGGAGTCGCTGGAAGCAGCCGATGACGAGATCCTCCAAGAACTGGCCCTGTCGATTGCCGCCCAATTGGCCAGCAATGACCGGCTGGTTCGGCAAACCGCGATCCGTGTTCTGTCGCGGGCTTCCGTCCCAACCTACCACACCATCTCCGAAGAAGCTGTCAAACGCGGATGGCAGGCTGGTGTGTCGGTGGCG
The DNA here is from genome assembly GCA_003671275.1 of Planctomycetota bacterium. Classification (GTDB taxonomy): domain Bacteria; phylum Planctomycetota; class Planctomycetia; order Planctomycetales; family Planctomycetaceae; genus TH-plancto1. The sequence goes on from QWPB01000108.1 coordinate 51,433, forward strand.
GTGGCCTTCACGAATCGACGGCAGACGATTCACTCCTACCCGATCGGGATTGCTACTCGCATTCTGCAGCGGGATCACAGTGAGGCTCTCAAGCTGGAGGCCGCGCGGTTACTGCAGCTGGCGCTCGGGGATCTGCATGCCACCGAGGGAACGATTCCCGAGACGTTCATCGGCTACACCAGTCGGACACAGCTGGCCCCCCACGCGGAAAAGCTGTCGGAACTCAATGCCGCGTTTTCCAGTTTCTATCCGAGTGGATTCGAGCTGGTCGATCTGGAAATTGAGCGAGCCATGGCGATGGCCCAGCCATCGGATCCCGTACTGCTGGAGAAATTGCTCTCGCAGATCGGGGATCAGTCCCACCCTGTCGCGGACATTCACCGGCTGATCGTGGCCTCGCGGTTAAAGATCACCCCCACCGAAGCCCAGCGCGTTCAGGTGGCCCAGTCGCTGGTTCGCCTGGAGGGGAAGATCAAGGCCCGCAGTCTGCCTCAGGACAGTGACTGGGATGACCGGATTTCGGAATTGTTTGCATCGCTGGTCGAACAGGACAACGAGCTGACAGCGGCCATGCTGGCCCAGCCGGAGTTTGGTCAACCGGGACATGTGATCTTTGCCTCGGAGTTCTTTGAGTCACAGTATGCCACCCTGGCGAAGGCGTTTGTCGACAAGATTCAGGTTGACCCGAACTATGTCTGGTCGACCGATGTGATATTCCTGCTGGGGGGGAGTCCGGACGAAGCGCTGCGGGATCTGGTGCGAGGGCAGTTTGACAATTTTGCCCTCCGGAATGCCGTCCTGCTTTCGCTGTCCGAGAACCCCACAGATGTGGACCGGGACAAGTTCATTGCCGGACTGGAGAGTGCTCCAGTCGATGTGATGGCTGAGTGCGTGAAAGCCCTGCTACTGCTGCCCGGCAGTGATTCCGCTCTGGAAAATGTGGCATTGCTGCGGGCGTTTCGCAAGATGTCACCCGTTGATCAGGAACTGCTGGTACGCGATCAGCTCGAAGAGATTCTGCGGCGGAATCTGACGCAGAACTTTGGGTATCAGGCCGGACGTGAAGGAGATTCGCAGGTCGCCGTGGTCGAACAGTGGACCGCACACATTCAACAGACCTACCCGGAAGAGTTTGCCCGTCAGTCGGGGGACACGCAGCAGGGAATCGACGAGCTGCGGACATTCCTGACCCAGGTGAACTGGGAGCAGGGTAACCCGGCACGCGGGGAAGTGCTGTTTGCACAACGGGCGTGTATCCAGTGTCATGGAAATCGGGCGGCATTGGGACCGGATCTGCATGGTGTGGCGACCCGTTTTTCACGTGAGGATCTGTTCACTGCGATTGCCCTGCCGAATCGGGATGTGTCGCCGCGCTATCAGACGACTTTGATCGAGACGCAGGATGGCCGGATCTTCACGGGGATGAATGTTTACGAAGCGATTGACGCCGTCGTCATTCGCAACGCGGCCAATCAGACCTTTCGCATCGAGATGGACCAGATTGAGACTCGGAAGACCCTGTCGAATTCATTGATGCCCACCGGGCTGCTCAAGGATCTGACCCCGTCCGATTATGCGGACCTGTACGCATTTTTGCGGTCGATGAGTGCTCCCGCAGTGCAGGCCGCCAGTAACGCCATCGAGGACCAGGTCGAGTAGGACAATGACTGGTGAGATGTACCGGGGTGTTCAGTTTTCGAACCCCAGTTTCATGGATTGAGTCGAAAACGAAACGTCGGTAGTCGACGGCTGGTGACGATCTTACCACCGTACTTTGAACAAGTTAGGAGTCTCTTTCCTTTCGGATGGACATCGTGGCGCAGTTTTTGCAGCCTTGGGAGATGGCCGCCCAGAAGAACCCGCCTCATGTCCACTTCCATTACACAGACCGAACGCATTCGCCGCTCTCTGACTCAGGGACGTGGCATGGATGGTGTTTTTGTCACCCTGCTGGGAATCGCAGGCGTTGTATTCATTGTTTTAGTGCTGGTGTTTGGCCTGCGTCGTGCGGAATCCAGGGCCAATGAAGCGGCCGACGAAACCCACGTGGAAGCACCGGAAATTTCGTCCGATATCGGGACGTTGTAAGTGCCGGAAGGCGTGAGGGGAGCGTGTCCGGGAGCGTGTCGCCGAATGGAAGCCCATTGAACTCTCGATGCATCCGGTAACGGGTGTCCGCCCACCGGCTCAGAATTCGTCGCCGGGCAGGTCAATGCTCCAGCGCCGAACCAGAGGGCAGGCCATCTCCAACTGGTCACAGATTCGTGAGATGACGAAATCGATCAGATCCATCAGTGTCAGCGGCTGATGGTAAAACCCGGGCATCGCGGGCAAGACGATCCCTCCGGCTTCGGTAATCTTTCGCATGTTGTCCAACTGGATCAGGCCCAGCGGGGTCTCACGAGGGACCACGATCAGCTTACGGCGTTCCTTAAGGTGTACATCCGCCGCCCGCTGGATCAGGTTGGTGGACATCCCCTGAGCCACGGAGGCCAGTGTTCCCATCGAACAGGGACAGATTACCATCCCGCTGGTAGGGAACGACCCGCTGGCGATTCCCGCCGAGTAGTCCTGGTAGCTGTGGACAATCAACGTTCCGGGCGGGACCGTGGGGGGGATGGCTTTTCGTTCCTGCCACCAAGGGAGGGACGCGGATCGTAACTTTTCGGCGGTGATTCCTCCGGCCAGGGAAAGTTGCAGTTCTACTTCGAAGACACGATGTGCGGCGGGGCTGGCGATCAGATGGACGTGGCCCCCCTGAGCTAACAGCACTTCGACCAGCCGCACGCCATACGCCGCGCCACTGGCCCCCGTGAATGCCACGACAAACTGTTTGGTTGATCCGCTCATCCGCATCCCCACATTGTGGACTGATGCGGGATTATAGCAGCCCAACGGCGCGCTCCGCCGGGAAAAGGTACTGCCAAACGTTCCTGCGTGGAACAAGATGGCCCACACTCACCCCGAGGACGGATCGTCGGGTGAACCATGCATTGCGGACGTACGTATTGGCGGCGCTATTTCGCGGCTGTTTCCGGTGCCGGGACGGGGTGCGGGAACTTGCTGACTTCCTGGCTGTTCTTGCCGTTCCAGATGCGAATCAGACCATCTTCGCCCGCAGTGATGACATAGGTCTCATCCCCCGAAGCGTAGACTGTGTACAGGTAGTCCGCCGAGCCCCCGAAGTTGCGGTAGTTGCTGCCATTGCTGGCGGTGTGGAACCGCACGTTCTTGTCGCCGCTCGCACTGACGATGTTATCAGAGACACCGATGTAGCTGATGGCGGTGACCTGCTTCGTCGAGTTCGTGATCGTGCGAATCTGTTCGCCGGTCTCGTAGTTCCAGACCTTAATCGCGTTGTCGGCCCCGGCACTGACGAGGTTGCTGCCATCCGACTTAAAGGCCACGCCCAGCACATGATTGGTGTGCCCTTCGAACGACCGCACGAACTTGCCGGACTCGACTTCGAAGACCTTCACGAACTTGTCCGCAGCTCCCGATACCAATAGTTTTCCATCCCGCGAGAATTCGACATCGTAGACCGTATCGCTATGGGCATCGGCGATAGTCTTCTCAATGGCCCGGTTGGCCACATTCCATAGCAAGAGTTCGCCCGACCGCGACGGGTCGCCACCACCACTGACCAACCGCGTCCCATCGGGGCTGAAGGCCAGGCACAACACGCGGTCCACATGCGGCGAGGCACTCAGATCGAGGGCGTTCTCAGGCTTCGAACCGAGCGTCGCGACGAGTTTCCACTGCGGCTTGATGTCCCATACTTGAGCGGTCTGATCGGCCCCGGCGGAGAGCAGGGCCCCACTGCCGAGGAACTTGAGCGATGCCACCGGAGCGGTATGCCCCGTGATCGTTTGTAGCGGAGTCCCGGTCTGGGCATGCCATAGGCGGATGGCGTGGTCATCGCCGGTCGTCACCAGCACTTGGCCATCAGCGGAGAGAGCCACCGAACGCTGCGGCTTGGGAGCCATCTGGGCTTGGGCCTTGGCGGCGTTGACGGCCTCTTCGGCCTTGGTGGCTTCGGTCTTGCGAACTTCGAGGCTGGCTTTCAACTCCTCCAACCGTTTCTTGGAGTTGTCGAGCGACTGCTGCGAGAGGACGATGGCCCGGTCGGCGGAGACCACGCCGTCCTTGGTCTGCTGCAGGGCATCGTTCTCTTTCTTAAGGGCGGCCGCCGCGTCTTCGCTGGCCTTCTTCAGACCCGCATCATCGGCCTTCGCAGCCAGGGCATCCGCCGCAGCTTTGGCTTTGGTCTCCGCTTCGGTGACTTTTTTCTGCTGTTCGACGACGGCCATTTCGGCCTTCGGCTTGGCTTCGTTGGCCTTCTTCAGCGAGTCCTCGCGACCGGTGATGTCCTTCTCGCCTTCTTTCACCGCGTTGTCGTTGAGGGTCACCTTGTTCTTGGCAACCGTCAGTTCGTCCGTGAGGAAAGCGGCCTGCCGATCGAGGAGCGGATCACCCTTCACTTCGCACTTCTGTTGATTGTTCCGCTGCCAGACGCGGGCGATGTTGTTCTCCGCGGAACCAGCTATGAACTGCCCATCCGCCGACACCGCCACTCCGCTGACCGGTGCTCCGAGATTTTGATTGAACTGCTGACCGCCGTTGTCGAGGTTCCACAACCGCACAGTGCCGTCCGCACTGCCGGAGACGATCTCGTTGGAGGCCGTGAGCAACGTCAAATGGTTCACCGGCCCGCCGTGCCCCGCCAGTTCCTTGACCGGCATCGGCGCCGGAGCGGCGGGATCGACCGCTGCGATCGGCGTGGCCCATAGACGGATCACATTGTCGGCGTGGCCCGCAATCAGTTGGGTGCTGTCCTTATTGAAGCTCAAAGCCGTGACCGGCTTGGGCATCGGCAGCTTGGCGATCAGCGATCCATCGGCCACGTTCCAGGTCCGCAGCGCGCTGTCGTCGGAGCCAGTCGCGACCATCTTGCCGTCCGGGCTAAAGGCTGCGGCCTTAACTGGGCCTTCGTGGCCAGTGAGAGTCGCCCCTGCCTGACCGCTTTGCAGGTTGAACAGCCGCACGGTGTTGTTGTTCAGGACCAAAGCCGTGAGCGTATCGTCGGCGGAAATCGCAGTGGAGACGATCGGGGCCCCCGGTTCGAGTTTGGCCGTGGCAGCGGTTGCCGAGCGTTCCCAGAGCTTGATTTCGCGGAAGCTGCCGGTGGCCAGCAGATTGCCATTCGGGCTGAAGGCCATCGAGTGAACGAAGTCGCGGTGCGAGGTGCCCGGCCCGTACAGCGGCTTCTCATCCTGAACAAGCGCCAGCAGCGACGGGTCGGTCAGGCGGGCGACCTCCTTCTGCTGCGGCAAGTCGTAGATGAAGATGCGGTTGGCTCGACCGGCGGCGATGAACCGCTGATCCGGCGACACCGCCAAGCTGTAGACCGACGTGATCGTCTCTGGGATCGCCCGCCAGGCAATGTCGCTGCCCGGGGGAGCGGCGGTGCCGGGAGTGGCCCCTTCCTCGATCCATTTGCGGAGGATGCCGACCTCGCGGGGGGTGAGCGGTTTGGCTTCCGCCTTATTCGGCGTCGGCGGCATCACCGGGTCTTCGGTCCGGGCGGCCAGCTTGTAGATTAAGCTCTCATCGGGTTTTCCGGCGACGACCGCTGTTCCGCTGGCTCCCCCCTTGAGGATCGCCGCCACGTTTTCGAGAACGAGGTCGCTCTCCTTGTTCGTGACGTTGTGACACGCCAGGCACTTCGCTTCGAGGATTGGGAAGACATCGACGAAGAACTCGACAGGACGTCCCAAGGCCGGATCGGCGGGTGCGATGGCCGTATCAGCGGCAAACACCGAGGTGGCCGCCGAGGAAGCAAGGATTGCAAGGAGAGAGGTGAATCGCATGGCAGGAACCATTGAGGTGGGTGTGTGGCGAGCCTCTGGCATCCCTCCGGGATGCTCAAGATTGTGTGTGGTCTGAAACCGGTGGTGTCGCTTCGCTCAACCACCGGCTAATTTCTGTGATCCCTCCGGGATCGTCTCTGGCTGATTGCTGAACGCTGATCGCTGACAGCTTCGTTACGGCGTCACGTTCACCGCGAGCGGAACTTCGACCAGGGCTTCGCCGCTGAAGTCGGCTTTGGCCCGGATCACCAGATTGACTTGCGCTCCGTCCTTGGCGTCCCCGGCGGCAGTGATCGTCAGCAGCCCCTCGTTCTGGTCGGCGGGGACGATGACATCGGCAGCGGCCACGCCGACGAGGCCGGGTTGGGCGGGCAACGAGAGGGTGACCACCCCCGCGAAGCCGTTCTGGCGGGTGATACCGACCTTCACTTCGAGCTTGTCCCCCTTCTTCAGGTTCCCGCTGTTGGGGACGTTGGGGGCCAGCTTCAGTGGGGCCGGTTTGACCACGAGGATCACGGGCACGGCGGGCGGAGTGAAGTTGATGTTGTTGGGTTTCGAGGCATTCGCCTGATCGGTCGAGGCTTTTTCGGCGGCCTTGCGTTTGTCTTCGAGAGCCTTGGCGGCGTCCTGCTTTTCCTTCTCGCCTTTCTCGGCGCCGGCTTTGGCCTCTTGAGCGGCCTTGTCATCGGCGGTCGACTTCGTGACGAGTTCGTCCGCCTTTTTGAGGTTCTCGGTGGCGGTCGTCAGAGCCGTGGCCGCATCGGTGGCAGCCTTGGTGGCATCGGTTTTCGCCTTCTCCTTGGCCTCGGCGTCAGCCTTGGCCTTGTTGAGGGCCTCTTCCGCGGCGGTGAGGGCTTTCTTCTTCTCTTCGTTGGCGGCATCTCCCTCCGAGGCAGTCTTCGCGGCATCGAACGCCGCTTGAGCAGCCTTCACCGCTTCGGCAGCGGCGGTGGCCTGCTTCTCCGCTTCGGTTTGAGCGGTGGCGGATTTGTCGCTGGCGGCCTTATTGTCGTCCATCGCCTTCTTCATGGTCTGCTGATCGGCCTGCGACTTCTTCAGTGTTTCGGTTGCCTGGGTCGCTTTGGTCACCGCTTCGTTTTTGGCCTGAGTCGCGGGTGGTACGGCGTCGGCAGCGGTTTTGGCTTCGGCGGCGACCTTATCGAATTCGGCCTTGAGGCGGTCGGCCTTAGCCGGGTTACGGCGATAAGGAACCGGCGCGGTTGACGTTAACCACATCGAGTGGGTGCCCGGCAGGGCATTGTCCTTCACATACAGCCGCCAAGTCGTCTCGGTCTGGTCCTTTTCAATGGCGATGTTCGGAGCGTCGATGTTGGCATTCGGTTTGGCTCCGGCGGCGTTAAGGGTCACCTTGTCGTTGAAGCCGTCCCGCTTCTCCAGCTTGACCGGAACGAGAACTTGCCGGCCCTGATGGACCTCCAGCTTGATCGGCTCGGCGACAATCTGAAACGGAGCGGTCTCCGCCAGGATCGAGATCGCGAACTCTTTGCGGATACGACCGACGGACGGGACGTTGTTGGCCCCGGTCCAGGCAATCTCGCCCGCCCGCACCGAGTGGGCGACTTCGCGAATACTGGCTGTGCTGGCCTGTGTGGCGGCAGCGGCGGCGGCCTTGAGGTCGGTGATCTTCTGCTGCACAGCGGCGAGGTCATCCTGGGCCTTTTTCTCGGCGGATTGCGCGGCTTCGAGAGCTGCCTTGGCCTTGTCACGGGCTTGGATCAGGCTCTGGTCGTCCGGCTTGGCCTTGAGGGCTTCTTCCGACTTGTTGAGGGCCTCTTGAGCGGGTGGGGTCTTCTTGGCCGCGTCGTCGACTGCCTTTTGCAGGTTCGCGATCGGTTTCTCGGCTTCCGGGATAGCTGCATTGGCAGCCACCACAGCCCGGGCGAGTCGAGGGTCTTCAATCTTGGCTTTGCCTTCGATGCGGAACTTGTTCCAGCCCTCAGCGGCGTCGGCCTTCGACCGGAAGGTCAACATTCCTAGCGGCATGCCATCGGGGATCGTGGTTCCGCTGCATTCGACTCCCGCTGGGAGATCAAGGGCCAGCACATCGATCGGCCCCGTGAACCCATCACGGCGGAAGGCGATGACGTGCATCGCGAAGGTGTCGCCCTTCCGCATGGCCATCGACCAGGCTGCTCCGGCGGTCGGCGAAGCAGGGAGGGCCACGAGTCGGAAGTCCGGTTGATCGGCTCGGATACTGAGCCGGTAGACGTTCGCCGCCGATCCTCGCGATTCGCCGAACCGATCGCGAATTGTAATGCGGTATTTGCCGTCGGCGGGGACTTCCAACCGCTGGACCGGGTCATCGCTGCGAACATCGTATTGATTGGCCAGCGGATTGGTCGGTTCATCGTCGGGAGCGGCGACCCGCTGAATCGTCTCTTTGCCTTGTGCATCCACGTTGATGCGGTCGATCGTTACGTAGGGATCGACCGTCTGGCCGAGTCGCTGGCCATACGCTTCGATGTAGAGAACCTCCTTGGCGTGGGCATCGATAAAGTAAGTATCCACATCGCGCGGATCGGAGAATTGTCCCACCACTTCGCTTGGCACAGGGATGTTTTTGCCTGGAACCGGGGCATTGTTCGGCTCGGTCTCCATTATGACGGGAGCCTGAGCGATCCCGATCGAGACTGCATTACTCGGCCCGGCGGGGCTCGGCAAGCGATAGCTGAAGGCATCTGTCGCCGCCATCAAAGATGTCGTTCGATCTTCGAGCTGCAACGTACTGGCATCTCCGGGGACCGCGATATCGATGTCAAGCTTGTCCAACTGCGTCTTGTAGCCAGGGACAGCCACGCGTTGACCTCCGGGCAGGTTATAACCGAATAAAGAGAACTTCGCGGTCTGCCCCGCCGTGCCGGAAGGGGGATAGACGAACTCCACATACGGAGCGGTGTGGACATCCAGACGGTAGAAGTGCTCGTTGCCTCCTCGGAAGGCCCCATCGTGCAGCTTGAGCAAATAGTCCCCGTTGGCTGGAACATCGAATACCAGTACGGGGTCCGAAGCTCCATTGCCCCGCAGCGCAGACAACCGCCGTCGAGATGAGACATCGTGAATTTCGATGATGGGGTGTAGCTTCGAATCGATCCGATCGGAGGAAATCTCAATGACCAGTCGCTGACCGGCTGTGGCTGCGAACTTGAAGAGGTCGACATCGGCCCCGCCGTCCATCTTGCCCTGGATCGCGGTACCGACGGTCAGTGGCATCGCCTTGTCGAGCGTGTTGTTGGGTTCGACCTCGTTGGTCTGGGGCCGCGAGCCGACATAAAAGCGGCGGGCGTTGCTGACACCCCAGAGTCCTTTGCAACGGACCTCCTGCGGGCCGACTGGGGCATCCGCCGCAGCTGTCACCAGAAAGACTCGGTCGACCGGCTGTTGTTGATCGTTGAGTTTCGGAGTGGCCGTCAGGCCGAGGTGATTGAAGAGCAGGGCGTTGATCTCTTCAAGATCGTCCCCGCCGGTGATGGAGACTTCGACCGTCTGCCCCGCCTGCACCCCCGCAGGATGGAGCGAGTAGAGACGCGGCTGAGGAAGTTGAGCCTGGGCGATTGCGGGGAGCAGAATCGCCGCCAGACAGAAGATGCGGTAGGACATGATGAGGTGGGGTGGGGGGAGGCGGGCGGGATCGTAGGACGGGCTTTCCAGCCCGTCCCATGCGGACGCAATTCTCGATTCTTCAACTCACCAGGATGCGGGAGGGACACATCGCTTCTTGAGCTGAAACAGGGAGTTCATGAACCATCGAAATCCCATCTCGCGTCCTTCCACACCGGAGGGATCCCGAGGAAGGGGTACGGAACCTCGAACTCGCACTTTGCAGGGTTCCTCCCGATGTACTGAATGACACAGAAGTGAGGAGGCGGGAGTCTCATCGATCAGCCTCCCCTCCCGCGCGTGACATGTTTGTCAACTTTCGCACGAATTGACTCCGGACGGGAAGGGCTGGAAAGCCCGCCCTACTCAGTGGTTGAACAGGAACTCCTTCGTGTTCACCAGCGCCCAGACGATGTCTTCAAAGGCGATCTGCGGTTTGTCCTTGTGCTTCTCGATGTGGGCCAGGGCGATGCTCAGTTCGTCCGATTCCGGATCGCGTGAGTAGACCCAGCGGTACAGTTCGCGGATTTTCTCCTCGTTCGGGCGGTCCTTGTCATTCGCCAGTTTCGCCGCGCGGCCCGAGCCGCTGCTGACTTTATTCTGGACCTCGGCACTGTTGAGCAGGTGCAGACTCTGGGCCAGATTCGCCTCCTGTGACCGTTCACATTCGCAGGCACTATCCCCCTGGGGCTGGCCGAACACCTTCAGGAAGTACGGGGCCACGGTGGCGTCCGGCAACTGGACAGCCAGCGTGCCTTCCGGCATGCCGTTGAACCGTTCGGTTGTGTTGGTCACCTGGTGGAAGCCGTCGTAGAGGACTTCCGCCGTGAGCCGCTTCGGGTAGTACCGGGCGAAGTTCTTTTTGTCCCGCTGGTTGTGCTCGTTGGGCAGGGCGCTCAGCTGATACGTTGACGACTGGCAGATGGTTCGCACCAGTGACTTCAGATCGTACCCCGATGTGGCGAAGTGCTTCGCAAGTCCATTGAGCAGCTCCGGATTTGAGGGAGGATTGGTTTCCCGCATGTCGTCTTCCGGCTCGACGATCCCGCGATCGAAGAAGTGCTTCCAGTAGCGATTGACCAGCGCTTTGGCGAAGAACGGATTCTCCTGGGCAGTCATCCATGTGACCAGGTGATGCCGCGGGTCGACCTCAGCGGGGATCTCCAGCGGGGCGGACCCCAGACCGGTCGGCTTCAGGTTCTGGCCATTGCGGGGGTTGTTCGCGGTCGCGACCCCTTCGTTGTGGAAGATGCGTTTCTCACGCGATTGGCTGTTCATCCCGGCCATCCGTTCCTTACGGCCCACCCGGCTGAAGAAGGCCGACAGTCCGTAATAGTCGTTCTGGCTCCACTTCTCGAACGGGTGATGGTGGCAGCGGGCACACTGGATTCGCAGCCCCATGAACAGTTGGGCCACGTCCTCGACTTCTTCATTGACCTGGGTCACTTCACGATACCAGATCACTGGTGGGTTAAAGCTGGAATCACCGGACGCGGTCAGCAGTTCGCCGACCATCTTGTCGTACGGCTTGTTCTCGTACAGGTTGTCCCACAGCCACTGGCGGAAGGCGTACGTGCCGTCTTCGTCGCCTGCTTGCTTCCGCTTGTTGCGGAGGACCATGTTCCATTTGTTAGCAAAGTAATCCGCGTAACCGGGGCTATCGAGCAGTCGGTCAATCAGCTTGTCACGTTTGGCCGAGTCGGTGTCCTCGCGGAACTGACGAACTTCTTCTTCCGTTGGCATGCGACCCGCGATATCGATCGACACGCGGCGGAGGAAGGTACTGTCGTCACAGAGTTCGGACGGTGGCAGCCCGAGCAGCTTGAGCTTGTTGAAGACCGCTTCGTCGATGAAGTTCTTGACCGGCGGCAGCTGGGTGACTTCGACGCCGAGAGGGACTGTCGCGCGAAACGTTGAAACCTGTCCCTGATAACGAGCCATGATGGCCACTTCGCCCGTCAGATCGAGCGTGTGGACCAGTCCCGACTTTGCGCTCTCTGCCAGTTCCGGATCGTTCGGCTCGTACAGGGCCATTCGGGTCACGTCTTCTACGGTCCCGTCGGAGTAGGTCGCGAAGCAGGCAATCTGCTGGTCCTGCTTCGGCTCCATCAGACGGGTTGTTGGAAGACAGCTGATCCCGGCCACGGTGGGCGCCTCTTTGTTGCCCCAGGGCATTCCCTGACCGACCCAGCGAGCCAGCAACCGGTACTCGTCGCTGTCAACGTCCATCCGTTTGCCGCCCCCGTGAGGCGACTGGCCGACGGGCTTCGTCAGCAACAAGGAACGTTCCGGCGACGAGACGTTGGTGCGACGACCGCGGGCCTCGTTCTTGAGAAACTCGAAGTCATCTTCCGGATAGAAGCCCAGCAGCGAGAGCTTAAAGCCGTTCTGGCCCGTGGCCTTGCCGTGGCAGCCCCCGCTGTTGCAGCCGAGCTTGGTAAAGATCGGTACAATCTGGTTCGGGAAGCTGATTTCCGGGGGGGTGGCAAAATCTTTGACATCCACCTCCACCTGGGTGGACTTACCTTCTGCGGTGGTTGCCGTGATCCGCACGGTGCCATCACCGATCGGCTTGATCATTCCCGTGGCGTCGATTGCCACAATTCCTTCCGGGGCTGTGGAGTATTTCACGTCCCGTGTTTTGTCGGTTAGCCGTCCCGCCGCATGGGCCGCAGTGACCAGCAGTTGCAAGCGGGCATCGGGACCGCGCAGCGTAAACCGTCCCTCCAAAACCTCGAACCGCAGCGACTCTACCGGGCCGAGATCGACAGCTCGAACGCTGGCGGGGAACAGCCCAGCCATCAAGGCCCAAGCTACCAAGGTGTGTAGTCTTGCTCGCATCGTCCACTCCCTTGGTGAGGTCGCTCAGCGTCTCACCGTCAGTCGATCCGGACCGAATTGTCGACAACCTTTCCGCACTCCGCAGGGATTGCCGCATCCTTACAAATATCGAACATATCAACACTGCTTTCTGTGTCAAGGTGGACTGATCATTGTTGATTCATGGGAACGGCGGTCAGATGTCAAAAAAGAGGGGTGATGCCGGTTGTACCGCTGGTTCCAATTCGAGATTTGTCAAGGGGATAGGGCATTTAGAGTTCGTAGGCGGGCTTCCCCTCGAATATTGAACGACTCCACTTGGCAAGCGAAACGATTCCTGACCTAACCGTCCGTTGAAAAACGTGGGATAGGCTTCCAGCCTGTCGATATTCTGAAGGGCTTGACAGGCTGGAAGCCTACGGATGGAGATGGTGCCGTGATCGCTGGCTGGCTAGGTGAGACGATCCCGGGGGGCGACATCATCGGGTATTGATTTTCGATTCCAGGTTTTCGAGCGTCTTTATGATCTCGTCAAATGAGGCTGGTTCGGTTAAGTACATGTTCTGCATCTTCTGATAGTCTTTCCGCAAGTCCTCCATGCGGAACTCTGGTGGCACAAGGCGGAATACTCCCGATTGGGCCTGCTCGTACTGGGCCCATGGTCTGCTAAAGAAATGACTTTTCCAGGCAATGACCTGATCGCGAACGTCGCGCTGCGCCAACGCGATTTGCCCCGCTTGGGACTTCGCCAGAGCGGCAGTGTCAGCGTAGTGTCGGGAATACCTATCGGGTGTCAGTTTATCGATGGGCCGGTGGTATTCGGTGTGCAGGATAGTAGCCTTCTCCCAAAACGATCTGGCGAGATCCAATGTGACAATGTTCTCACACTTCCAGTCGGAAAATGCCCCCGAAAGTTCCTCTGCCACCCAAGGCCGGATGGGGTGGGAACCCGTGGGCTGTTGATCCGTCAACGAGCCCAGTTCAAGCTTGACTGTCCGAGCCAGGTACTCGTACCCGGCATCCTGTATTGTGGGGTAGTGAAATAGAAGGACGGGCGAATTCGATGTGGGATCCTGAACGAACTCAAGCCAGTTCCCGTCTGGTTGTCCCAGTGTTTCCGAGACAGTTTTTTCCAGAACTGGTGCCAACCGATCGCGGACCACTTCACCGCACTTCTGCTCGGCCTCCTTCATCCACTTGTCCCTTTGACGCCTGCTGGCTTTCAGTTCGGGAGGATCGGGAAGATCGAGAAAGCAGGGAGACAACGACAAGTCGATGTCCTCTGAAAAACGATTGATGATTCCGTAAACCTTCGACAGCGATGTACCGCCTTTGAAAACAAGGTGACTTGCGAATTCGGACTCAAACAGAAGTCTCAGGAGCCAACAGACCCAGAAGTCCTTTTCCATGACGATTGGCGAGATGTCTCGACGAGCCGCAGCCTCCTGCATGTAGATACGGCGTTCCTCAACAGGCAAATCGAGAAACTGCAGCTTCACTCAGATTCTCCCGCCAACTCGCGAAAGATGGGATGCATCCAAGCGGGCGCCAATGGAATATCTTTGAGGAGCTCTCTCCGCTGGTCAGCAGGCAGAGTGCGTTTCAAGTGGGCTTGGCGAGCTTCGGTCAAGTGTTCCTTACCGAGTTCGCGAAGTGCTTGAATCAGCAGCCCGCTCAATCGCCCTGCAGCCGTCATGTTCCTCGGAGTTGTTCGACGCAGCTGGATTGTGGTTGATCCAATCTTGATGGTGCGACTCGGGCCATCCGTCAAAAAGACGGCTTTCGCAGGAACTTGTTCGCTGAGGCCCAGCAGATTGGCGGCATAGGCTCCCGCCGGTTGAATGCGGGTCCGATCGCGGCCAGCCAGAGCCTGAGCAATGGCTTCGACAGACGGCTGCAGTGGCCCAAGAACCGGATGCTCCTGGGGGAAGTCATAAACCCCACGAGCAAGTCTCCGAATAATCTTGTTCCGGAGAAATCGGTGCAGAGCAGTGTCGACGGAGGCACGGCTCCCAATACGAACGAAGTCGCTCGGGACAAAGACCGAACCGCGTCCCAAGCTTCGGATTGCCGTAAGCATCCGAGATTCAATGCTTTGCGGATCTTTCTTGGCGACCATGATGTAAGAAAATATGGCACGTTTTTCTTACAAGATCAAGCCCGACTCCGGAACACAGAGGGCGATTCGGGACTACTTGGCCGCTTTCACGACATCATCCGCCGTCATCCGCAGTTCCTTCGTCGTTCAGAGCGATGTCCGGGCCGCCCCGCCACTCTTTTAACGAACGACTGGGGTACCCCGGCGCGTTCTCCTAATCAGGAGCTCACTCATTCTGAATAGATCAAGGATTGAACTGCTTCATCACCATCAGCCAATTGAAGAATTGGTAGCCTCCGCCTTGCCAACTGCTGTCTTTCAGTCCTCGCGGAAAGCCATCGAACATTCCTGTTTCGTAGACCAGCAACTCCACTTTCTTTCCCACATACCCGACTTCGTATTCCTCGATCTTATCCGATGAGACTCTGGATGGTTTCTCTCCAGTTCGAAGTTCTACAAGTGAAAACCCATCGTTGGCAACTTGAACACGCTCTTCCGCGAACTGGTGGACCCGAAATGTCATTTGGACTGGTTTTTCGAGTGGTATGCTTTCCACGTGGGTGACATCGAGAAAATATCGTCCAGTGTCCGATTTCGTACGGGAGCCTTTTACGATCGTGGCACGAACCCGCACGCACTGTCCAAGCGGTATCCCCATCTCGCCAATCAGATCATGAGTTTTGATCTGGTTCAGTGTGAGCTTGGGGCGTGCCGTCTCGGTAATCGGATCTTCTCCACAAACAACCCAACAAGTCATTGAGAGGGCCACAGTCACTGCAATCCAAGTTCGTTTCACAGCGAATATCCTTGTTGAGGCTATACCGCAGGCGATTCGTTCAATCGTGAGCATACACTTTCTTGTTCACCCACGTCTACAGCACCTGAGTCTTATGAAGATGTGCCCCGGACGCTGCGTTGAGGTCTGGATGACGTTGGGGACCCCAGTGAAGGAAAAAGCCCAGGGGGATGCCTGGGCTTTGGGGAGTTTTTGTGAGATCAACTGGCGACTACTTAGCCACTTTCACGACATCATCCGCCGTCATGCGCAGTTCCTTCATCACGGTATCGCCCGGAGCGCTGATGCCAAAGCGGTCGATGCCGATCACCTGGCCTTCGTCGCCGACGTACTTCCACCACAGGCCGCTCACGCCGGCTTCGATGGCGATCCGCTTCTTGCAGCTCTTGGGCAGGACCTCTTCGCGGTAGGCTGCGCTCTGGCGGTCGAACCGCTCAAAGCAGGGCAGCGACACCACGCGGGTGCCGGGGCCGAGCTGGTCGGCGGCCTTCATTACATGCTGCAGTTCGGAGCCGGTGCCGATCAGGATCGTCTCCAGCTTGCCGGTTTCCTTCTTCGCGATGTAACCCCCACGAGCCGCCCCTTCGCGGCGGGTCTTGGCGGGGATCGAGGCTTGCGAGGCGATGTTCTGCCGCGTGAGCAGCAGCACCGTCGGGCCATCGGTCCGCTGCAACGCAGCTGCGAAGGCCCCAGCGGTTTCCTCGGGGTCGCCAGGGCGGATCACATCGAGGTTCGGGATCACCCGCAGCCCGCTGCAGGTCTCGACCGGCTGGTGGGTCGGGCCGTCTTCGCCGACTCCGATCGAGTCGTGCGTGAAGATGTAGATCGTCGGCAAGTGAGCCAGAGCTGCGAGTCGGATCGACGGACGCAGGTAGTCGGCGAAGACCGCGAAGGTCGCGCCGCTGGTCCGGAAGATTCCGTCATAGGCGATCCCGTTCATGATAGCGCCCATGCCGTGCTCGCGGATACCGAACCAGATGTTTCGGCCGTCGCTGGTGCTCGACTGCGGCTCGAAGTCCTTGCCGCCCTTGATGTAATTCTTGGTCGAGCCGTACAGGTCGGCACTGCCGGTGATCAGCAGTGGGAGCGCCTTGGCCAGCGGCTGCATGATGTCGGCCCCGGCCTGGCGTGTGGCGATCTTGGCGTCGGCGGGGAACTCGGGGATCAGATCGGCGAGGTTCTCCGGCAGCTTCTTCGCAATCCCATCAGCCAGCAGCTGAGCCTTGTCCGGGTTGGCCTTCGACCAGGCGGCAAAGGTTTTCTGCCAGGCATCGTACTGGGCGACGAGGGTCTGCTTGTGAGCGGCGAAGTGCTGCTTGACCTTGTCCGAGACGTAGAAGTGTTCGGCAGGCAGTCCGAGCCCCTTGCGAGCGGCTTCGGAGAACTTCGCTCCGCCTTCGCCGTGCCCACCGGCGGTCCCGGCGACTTCGGGGATGCCGCGAGCGATCTCGGTCTTGGCGATGATGATCTTCGGGCGACCGTTGTTGTTGGCCTTGGCCGCTTCGTAGACCCGCAGGAAGGCCGGGATGTCGTGACCATCGACGGTCACCGCGTCCCAGCCCAAGGCCACGAAACGGGCAGCTGTGTCGCCGCTCTGGGTCTTGATCGCCATCGCATCAAGCGTGACGTCGTTGGAGTCGTAAATCAGAATCAAATTGTCGAGCTGGAAGTGTCCGGCGAAGGCGATCGCCTCGTACGCGACCCCTTCCTGCAGACAGCCATCGCCAGCCAGAGCCACGATGTGCTGATTGAAAATCGTGTGCTCAGCCGTATTGAACCGGGCCGCAGCCATCTTTGCGGAGACGGCGTAACCGACCGCGTTGCCGACTCCCTGGCCGAGCGGACCGGTCGTAGCTTCCACACCGACAGTCTCACCGAATTCGGGGTGGCCGGGGGTCTTGCTGTGCAGCTGGCGGAAGTTCTTGACCTCTTCCAGAGAGAGGTCGTACCCCGACAGATGCAGCCACGCGTAGAGGAACATGCTGCCGTGACCAGCCGACAGAATGAACCGGTCGCGGTTCAGCCACTTGGGATCGGCGGGGTTGTAGTTCAAGGCCTGACCGAACAGAGCGGCCCCGATTTCGGCAGCGCCCAGTGGCAGCCCGAGATGGCCCGACGAGCACTTGTGAACCGCATCAATCGCGAGGCCACGGGCCACGTTGGCAGCTTCAGAAAGAACGGCGAGGGGGAGTTGGCTCATGTCGGTTCAGTGAGAGGCAGAGAATCTGGACTCAAGGGGAAATACCGGCTCGCAAGACGAACCGTCCACAGTGCGGGACATGCTAACCGGGCCAGAAAAAGGCCGCAACTAACGTTCCTGTCGCAGATTCGGCGTGACCGTTTGACTTTACCGCCGGGCCTCGATAATTTGCGTGGCTCGCGCCGGGTAGGTTTGGATCCTGCCGCGCTCTCCCGCATCAGCAGGTCAGTCCCCCATGGGTCGTATCGAACGTCAGCGTGAATTGGCTCGCCGTCGCTCCCGCAAGGTGAAGATTCAGAAGCTCCGCACTCGCTTTGCCGCCGCAAAGACCGATGCTGACAAGGCTGTCATTGCGGACAAGCTGTTCCGCGTCAGCCCGTTTGCACCGTTGACCCTCGAACCTGCTGCCCAGTAAGCAGTTGCGTCGGCGCTCGTGATGCAAAAACTTCGATCTCGCCGCGATGGCTTACCGAGCTGTCGCGCGGGATTGTTTCGTTTCTACATGGCTGGGAGTGCTTGGGGTGCCGACACAACGCATAATTCCGGTCGCTGTCGTTCAGCGGCACACCGGCATTGATCTGCAGGTCAACCTCGATGTTACGCTGGCCGCGATCGAAGAAGCTGCCAAGCGTGGGGCCCGCATTGTCTGCACTCAAGAGCTGTTTCGCTCCCGCTATTTCTGCCAGAGCGAGGACTACTCGCATTTTGAATTGGCGGAGCCGATTCCCGGCCCGACCTCGACGGCACTGTGCCAGCTCGCCAAACGACTGAAAATTGTGATTATTGGCTCGCTGTTCGAGCAGCGGGCTCCCGGGTTGTTTCACAATACCTCGGTGGTCATTGATGCTGATGGCGAACTGCTCGGGATTTACCGGAAGATGCACATTCCGGACGATCCGCTGTTCTACGAAAAGTTCTACTTCACCCCCGGCGATCTGGGGTTCCGAGCCTTTCCCACCAAGTATGGCAAGGTCGGCGTCCTGATTTGCTGGGATCAATGGTATCCCGAGGCGGCTCGGCTCACGGCTCTGCAAGGGGCCGAGATTTTGTTTTACCCGACGGCCATCGGATGGCACCCCTCCGAAGAGGCCCCGATCAAGACGGCTCAGCATGAGAGCTGGGAGTTGATTCAGCGGTCGCATGCCGTGGCGAATGGCGTGTTTGTGGCCGTTCCCAACCGAATCGGGCATGAGACTGGGGAGGGGATTCCCGGGGAGGGGATTCGCTTCTGGGGGCAGAGCTTCATCTGTGATCCTCGTGGACAACTGATGGTGAGAGGCAGTGTGGACCAGGATGAAATCCTGCTGGCCCATTGCGATCTGTCGTTGATCAATACCCAGCGGACTCACTGGCCGTTCCTGCGGGATCGTCGGATCGATGCCTATGGGGAGATCACCCAGCGGTATCTGGGGTAGTCCTCCTGGGTGGTGTCCCGGGGATCGCCACAAGATTTGCCGTGGTAATCATCGGAACGCAGCCATAAACTCCGACAAGAATCAGCGACCGCCGCCCTTTGAACCAATGTTCGTCAGGAGTACGACATGTTGCGAGGTGTTATCACGGGATTCCTGGCCCTCCTGCTTGTGGCGGCTCTGATGACCACCGGGCAGACGACCTGGGCCCAGGCACCGGCGAATCCGGCAGCCAATCCTGCGGCTCCCCCCGTGGCTCCGGTTGCCGAGGAGTCGGAAGACACGTCGTTTCTCGTCTGGGTTCACAACGCCAGCGGGGTGTTTGGATACACGATTTTTCTGGCCTCATTCATCATGGTGGCCGTGATTGTGATGCTGACCGTGCAACTGCGTCGGGAGCAACTGATCCCAAGTGGCTTCGTCGAAGTGTTTGAGGATCGAATCAACAACAAGGACTTTCAGGGGGCTTATGAAACCGCGAAAGGGGACGATTCTCCGATTGGCCGGATGATGGCCTCGGGCATGGGAAAGCTCAGCCAGGGATACGACAAAGCCCTGGAGGAGATGAAGGACACCGGCGATGAAGAGTACATGCTGATTGACCACAAGCTGGGTTATCTGGCACTGATCGCGGCTGTCGCTCCGATGTTGGGCTTGCTGGGCACGGTGCAGGGAATGATTGTGTCATTCAATGAAATTGCCGCCAGCAACACGACCCCCAAGCCGAAAGATCTGGCGTTTGGGATCTCGATGGCGCTGGTGACCACCCTGGAAGGTCTGATCGTGGCGATTCCGGCGATGGTTGCCAATTCGCTGTTAAAGAATCGGGCCGAACTGCTGATGAACGAAGTGGGTACAATCGCGACAAACCTGATGTCGCGGTTCTCGTCGATGCAGAAATCCGCCCCGCGTGCTGCGGGCAGTGCCAATCCCGCTCCCCCGGCACGTTCTGAATAGCCTCTGCCAGCCTGAGACAGGAGTCCGCTGTCATGGTGACGAAGAGAACCGTTCGCAAAGTGGTTGAACCCGACATGACCCCGATGATTGACTGTACGTTTCAGTTGATCACGTTCTTCATGATCGTCTCCAACTTTGAGCAGACCAAGGCTGATGAACGAGTGAAGCTGCCTGCGGACATGCTGGCCAAGCCTCCCGCCGTGGCTCGCCGAAACGAACTGGTCGTCAATGTGGGGTACAAGCGAAACTCAACGGGGGCTGCGGTCGATCCCGATCCGTTCGTATTCTGGAACGGGGATGAGTCTACGCGGGTCTTCGACATGCAGCGGAATTTTCAGCGGGAAGCCCGGCTGACCGCTGCCAAGGAAGGCAAGGACAAGGTGAAAGACACGGTCATCACACTCCGGGCCGACGAAGAAGTGCCGGTGGGGCTGGTGCAAGAGCTGATCCGGCAGGCTCAGGAGGCAGGTTACACCAGCTTCTCATTTAAGGCTCGCAACGAAGAGGCCGGTGAGTAGGCATAACGCCTTTGGGTCGTCCCCGTTCATTCACTTCTGCAATCGGTCCCCGACATGTCTCGACGCGGTGAAAGCTTCCAAAAAGTCGACGTTCCGATGGCGCCCATGATCGACGTTGTTTTCCAGCTGCTGATCTTTTTCATGCTGACACTGAGGATCGTGGCAGCGGAGGGAGACTTTAATATCAACATGCCGATCGGGACCGTGGCGAGCAGTTCCGATGAGTTGCCTCCGCTGGATGTGAAGGTCCGGCTGGTGGCCAACCCCGACGGTTCGTTGCAGCAGTTGCAGTTCGGCGGGCGGGAGCTGGGAAATGATTTTCCGGTATGCTTCGAACGGTTGAATCAGGAGATTGCTGTCATCGCCGGTCGCGGCAAACAGGCCGTCGATGATGTCGTCGTGGAGATCGATTCCGATTACGGTCTGCACTACAAGTACGTGCTGCGGGCGGTATCCGCATGCGCCGGGCGATTCGACCCGAAAACTGGGGGACGGGTGACCTATATCGAGAATATCAAACTGACTCCTCCCCACCGCCCGGAATAATGGTTGCGGAGGGGAGTGTAACCGGGAGTGCCTGTCTGGGCGGTACCTGTTATCTCAATTGGCTGCACTAGAACGCGATCCCGCCACCCAGGGCGAAGCCCTTCCAATCACCACTGAGTGGTGCCGACACGCCACCCCGGAGATAGACGCGGTCGTGCAGCCACAGGATCAGCTCACTGGAGAATGAAGAGTCGTTGATGCTGTCACTGGTCTCCACATTGAAGCGACCACGGTAGGCCAATGAGGGGAGCAGATCTGCTTCGAGTCCCAGGTTGGCCAGCGCTTCCGTTTTACGTTCTTGATCCATGATGAGGGCCGGTCCAACCACCAGGTCGAATTCATCGCGTGTATGGATGACTCCCAACTGGGCGTAAGGCCGCACTCGTCCGGCATAAGTCGGATAGAACGAAGCTCCCAGTACGTATTGGTCGGTGCGAGCATTCAACCGGACCACCTCATCAACGGGTGGGCCGAGTCGGGCTCCCCCACGGGACCCCAATTGTCCATAAGCGAAGAACAGGTCGACATCGATCGCTTCCGGCGCGTTCAGTGTCGACAAGGGAAGGTTGAGCAGTGTGCTGGAACCTTGGGCATCGGGGTCGACGCGGTCAAAAAAAGGATCGTCCAGTTTGAAATGCAAGTACTGTTCCTGCATAAAGAGCTTGCCGAGCAGGCCCGCATGGTCGGACGGGTTGGGGGCGTCGGCGAACGGACGATCAACGGGGGTTGACTCGTAAATCGGTTCGATAATTTCCTGGGCCGTCGTGAAGGCTGTCAGGATCGACATCCAGACCAGACCTAAAATGACAGTGCGCATGTTCCCTCTCCCTCAATCCTGGAATGGAGTATTAGCGCTGGGAGGGGACCGGGGGGTCAACGGGAGTTGTGGAAACCGTGTCGGTTGGCTCGTGTGTTCAGCGATTTTTGCCGGGGCAGGTCAGAATGGGGGGGGCAGTATTCAGATTGATCCTGCCGTCCGCCGTGTGGGCGGGCATGTCGGGGCTTTTGGGCTATTCATTTTCAGAGGGAGGGAGTCATGGATTTCGGCGTGTTGTCGGGAGGCGGGCTGATTGCTGGGGTGAGTGCCCGGACAGGCGGGCCGATGCCGGGTTTTCAGTGAATCGACGGTAGCCCACTGGTGGCTCATAGGGGGAAACGGTATCCTCAATTCGTCGAGTCTCTGCGGTCTCGATGACCGAGGCGGGGATTCTCTCGCCGGCTTCTTAATTCGTGGCATGTCGCGAGCCGATCGGCGAAAGCGCTGGCCACCCTGGAGTGTCAGCCATGTCAGACGCCTCTGCACAGTCTCCCAATTCGCCGTCCGATCTGCAGCGGCGTTACAAGGAGTTTTTGGACCTGATGCCCTTGACTATTACGCTAGCGGGGCTGCCCGTGAGCGAGCCTGGTCGGTATTTCACCGAGGAACAGATTGAGACCCGCATTTTTGCGGTACGCCACGCCTTCAAGGCGGCTCGGACGCTGGTCCGCGAGCTGATTTCGCGTTGATCTTCCGGCGTTTGTTAGATCGTTGAAACTTCGGACGGTGCTGCCGGGGTAACTCAGGAGGACAGCCATTGTCCGGGGCGGATGAACTTCGCGAACTCGTTACGCGCTGCCTTTCGGATGATCGGGAGGCCGTTAGGACGTTTGTCGAGCGATTTCAACAGCTGGTCTTTAGTCTGTGCCTGCAGATGCTGCGGCATCGGCAGGATGCCGAGGATGTGGCGCAGGAGGCGATTGTGCGGGCTGTGCGCCATCTGGACCATTGGGATTCATCACGTCCGATTGAGCCGTGGTTGCTGGCGATTGCGGGAAATCGTTGTCGGACTGCCTTGGAGCGGCGGTCCCGGCGACCACGGGTAATGGAAGCTTTGCCCGAGGTGGTCGCTCCAGCGGATGCCGCTCCTCGGGGCGGCATCGGTGAAGAGGTTCAGCGGGCCGTGGATGGGCTGCGGGATGATTATCGGCAGTGCTTCACGTTGTTTCACGTGCAGCAGCTGTCGGTGCAGGAGATTGCCGATCAGATGCATGTTCCGACGGGGACCGTCAAGACTTGGTTGCACCGGGCCCGAAAGGAATTGGCTGAGGAGTTGACGCGACGCGGGGTGAAGGCGGGATAATCCATGCAAGACACACTCTTCTATTCATTGCTCAATCAGGCCATCGAATCGCATGCCGATTCGGTGTCCGATGAAGTGCGGATCTACGGCGAAACCTCGACCGATCCGCATGTGCAGGCTGCCTGGACCGAATACCAGCTGTTGCAGAGGGTGCTGCCTCTCTGGCAATCGGGATTGCCGACTGTCGATCTGTCGGATCGGGTCTGGGCCGAGTTGTACCCACCGGACGTCGCAGGGGAGTCTCCCGTACTGGAAGGTCCGGCATTGCAGGTATTTGTTCGGCAGAGTTGGGCGGATGTGCGCTCTCCGGCTCAGCGATCAGGTGTCGTGGCAATTGCCCTGACAGTGTTGGCGCTGCTGGTCGGCGTGCTGGTTATCACGATCCCGCATTCCCCGCAGGCGAAAGTGGCTGTCCGATCTCGGGGGCCTGCTGCGCTGGGGGCGGACCCCGCGGTCCAGGCCACAGTCGCATCGGTTGAGTGGGCTCAGCGTGCCAGCTCCGCGATGGCTGAAATGATTGTCAGCATCCCCGAGAAGAGTGTCGAACTGGTTCCGTCGGGAGGCTGGGACATGAACTGGAAGATGACGCTCGAACCGCTCCACCGGGATGCTCATGCGGCGTGGGAGTCGTTGATTGACGAGCTTCCGATGACGGACAAGCCGCATTCGTAACGATCGCTTCGTGGCTGTGCCACGCGCAGCTTGGAACTCGTCCGCCGGGGAGGGGTATCGGCTTACCGCACGGAATGCTGCCACTTGTACGGTGCGTTCGGTCCAGTGCTGTCTGGTCGCGTGTCTGCATCCGGAAAGCAGGCGTTGGGTAAGGCAATCTTGCCGACCCTCGATACTGAAGGAAAACGATGCCCAGTGAGGCGTGCGGCAGTCAAAAGTGTCTGCCGTACCCACTCCGGTGGCTTGTAACCTGAAACTCTGACAAGGGCACGGCAAGATCGCTGTGGCGGCAAGATCACTGGATCGGCCAGCGGAACTCTTCCGAATTCCGCTGAGGTTTAGTCCATGAAGATTCGCTTCCAGCCGTTGAAGATGCAGTCCAACAAATCGCGACCCGCGTCGGTGGCCACGAACTTGGAGACGCCCCCGTCCGAGCCCTCCAGTGTGGCGATAGCCACGGTGTCCCCGTCCTCGGAAATCAGCCACTGATTCTTGGTGAACCAAGTGGCGATGTCGGTCAGATCCTTGCGAGATTCCGGAAGGTAGCACTGACCTTCAATAAACAGTTGGTAACCGTACTCTTCCAGTTTTGGCCAGGGCAGGGCACCTTCGGCCCCCTTCCAGTACGGCAGCAGGATCGATTCAGAATCCGGGCTGACGTTCGGATTGTGAAGCATGTCGATCGCATTCCACGGACAGATCGTCAGCGTGTAGAGATCGCTGCTGTCATTGGGCGACCGGTAGCACATCTGGCAGCCGATGCACCGCGAGGTGTCGATCTGATGGTAGCTTTGCCCCGGCATGGAGCCGGGGACTTCGTAGATGCAGTCGACCGGGCAGACCGTCGCACAGGACTGGCAACTGGTGCAGGAGTCCTTGTTGATGACGTTGATGTAGCGAGTTTCTTTCTTCCGGTCATCCTTGCGGGTCTGGAAGTACTCGGTGACGCTGATCGTCATGGCGCGTGGATCTCGTTCCGGGGCCACCGCTTGCGCGGACTTTCGAGCCGACTCACGGCCCGGTTCCGTAGAGCATAGCGTCCACAAACCATATCAGCCAGCGGAGATACGCCGGGTAGGGAGATTCCCAGTGGAGAGAAGCCCGGCAAGATCCACCTGCGGGGGTTTGTGTATGCCCCAGTTCGACGATCTCCGAATGACAATCTCACTTCCGGACTTGAACCGCGCTGAGTTTTCCGCGAATCTCAAGCTTCAGCCGCCCTGCCTCCTGCGGACTGTGCCGAGGGCCTCATCTTGATCGAATACCGCAGATTCCGGAATTTTGATCCTCCGGGGATCTGGAGGCTCTGGTGCGAAGGCCAGATGGGGCGTGGTGCGGCTTTGCCCCGCTCGATGGATGCCTTTGAGGCGACTAACTACGGACAGCCCTACTTTGATCCAGAAGGACTGGTGCTGGCGGTCGATGGATCACGGATCGTGGGTATGGTCCATGCTGGTTTTGCCGCGACCGAAGACCGGTCCCGGCTGGATCGTTCGCTCGGGGTCATCTGCACGGTACTCGTGCATCCTGAGTACCGACGCCAGGGGATTGGAACGGAGCTGGTCCGGCGGGCTGAGACTTATTTAGACAATCAACCCGTGACGAAAGTGCTTGCCGGGCCGGCGCGGGGGCTCGATCCGTTTTACTTTGGATTGTATGGCGGGTGTCGGCCATCGGGTTTTCTGCTGAGCGATCCGGCCAGCCAACCATTCTTTACGAAGCTTGGGTATGTCGAGCATGAACGGCACGGGGTATTTGATCGCGATCTGACCATTCCCCGTGATCCCACGACGGCACGTAACCTGACGATCCGAAGACAGACCGAACTGGAGGCACTCGACAAGTCCGACGCCCCCAACTGGTGGTGGTACACCCACCTGGGGCGCACTGACGCGATTCGCTATTGCTTAAAAATGAAGCGGACCGGGGAATCGATCGCGACGGTGAATGTCACTCCCCTGGAGCATTATGAAGACGCCTGGGTCGACCGCTCGGTGGGGATCGTGGATATGCGGGTCGCGGATGCCTACCGAGGGCAGGGGTACGGCCAGTCGCTGTTGATTGAAGTGGTCCGGCATCTCCGAAAAGATCAGCTGCAACGCGCCGAGATCCATGCGCCAGATAACAGCCCGCTCGCGCTGCGGATTGTGGCTGCTGCCGGGTTCGAGCGGATTGATACGGGAGTCGTCTATTGCCGGGGTCGGGATGCGTCATCCCCGTTCGTTTCCGGGACGTGAGATGCGGATTGGAAGATTCCGCTTACGGAACGCGATAGCCGATTTTTTGAAGGACAACCCGGACTCGGTCCAGCTGTTCTCCCTGGATCTCGATCTCACTTTCGTGCAGTGATCCGCCCGCTCCACATTGCGATTTGATCTGGGCCAGCAGCCCCGGCAGGTCGTTTCCCTCGGCAGGCAGGCCACGAATTACCGTGACCCGCTTGCCGTTTTTGCGTTTCTCGATGGTCAACCGGGCTGTCTGCTGGTCGGGAGGAATGCGCAGCGGTTCGGGCGGGGGACAGACGCACTCCGACTCGAGTCGCCCACAACATTCGCAGTGCGGTGGTCGATCGAACGGAGTGCCTTCGAAGAGTCGCACGAGGATCTCCTGAATGAGCTGCGAGATACCTACACGTCCAGATCGTCCGCTTCGCCCGCCTGCTCCATGATCAGCTTGTAGCGCTCGCTGGCGTCTTTCCCCAGGAGTTGCGAGAAAATCGTATCGGCCTCGATGGCGCTCTCGATATCGACGCGGAGCAAGGTTCGCGTCTTGGGGTTCAACGTGGTTTCCTTCAACTGGTCACTGTTCATCTCGCCCAGACCTTTGAACCGCTGGACATCGTATTTTCGATTCGCGGGCAGGCCCGCAATGATCGATTCTTTGTCCGCGTCATCGCGGGCGTAGTACCGCTCCTTGCCGACCTCGATCTTGTAGAGCGGGGGCTGGGCCAGAAAGATGCGGCCCTGGGTAATCAGTTCTCGCATATGCCGGAAAAAGAGGGTCATCATCAGCGTACTGATGTGATAACCATCGCTGTCAGCATCCATCAGCAGGATGATGCGGTGATAGCGGATATGGTGCGGGTCGAAGTTCGGGCCGATTCCGGTACCGAGGGTTTCGACCAGGTCTTTGACTTCTTGGCTCTCCAGGATTTTGCCGACGGTCAGGGACTCGGTATTGAGGATTTTGCCCTTCAGCGGCAGCACGGCTTGGACCCGCGAGTCGCGGCCGCTGGCGGCGGTGCCCCCGGCGGACTGACCTTCCACGATGAACAGCTCACACTCTTCGGGCTTATCGGACCGACAATCGAGGAGCTTCCCCGGCAGGTTACTGCGGCGGCTGCCGGGGGTTTTGCGGCGAACCTCGCTGACGGCCGCGCGGCTGGCCTCGCGCGCCCGGGCTGCCAGCATGATGCGACCGATGACGGCATCGGCGATCGTCGGATTGGTATTGAGCCAACTCTCCAGCCCCGACCGCACGACGCCCTCGACGAGCGAGGTCATCTCCATATTGTTCAGTTTGTCCTTCGTTTGCCCCTGAAACTCGGGGGCGTTGTGAAAGACGCTGAGGACCGCGACGACCCCTTCCCGCATGTCATCCGGCGTGATCGACAGCCCCTTGGCCTTGATCTCGTGGACATCCATGTAGTTCTTGACTGCTTTGGCCACACCGGATCGCAGCCCTGATTCGTGCGTTCCCCCGCCTCGCGTGCGAATCCCGTTGACATAGCTGCGGACCTGGTCATCGGTCGACTCGGTCCAGCGGAGGGTCAGCTCGACGCGAACCTTCTCTTCGTCCTTCTCGGCATTGAACGCCCCCTCGTGGATGGGCTTCTTGGAGTCGTCCCGGATGATCTTTTCCAGGTACGCTTTGATCCCATCCGGGTGCTGAAACTCGGTGGTTTCCTTCTTCATCTCGTCGACTAAGGTGATCTTCAAACCGCCGTGGATGTACGAGATATCCTCGATATGCTGCTTGATCGTGTCGCCCGAGAACTGCACCCGGCGGAAAATCTCAGCGTCGGGCCGGAAGAAGATTTCTGTCCCGTGCCCGCGAAAGGGACGCAACTGCTTGAGCGAGGTCGTGCTCTTCCCGCGTTTGAAACGCATCTGCCATTCGTAACCATCGCGGCGGACGGTAGCGACCATCTCTTCAGAAAGGGCGTTCACAACCGACGAGCCAACGCCATGCAGTCCCCCGCTGCGGGCGTAGCTCTTTTCGCTGAATTTTCCGCCCGAGTGGAGGGTGGTGAGGATCACCTCCAGGGCGGGTTTCTTCATCTTCTTGTGCAGGTCGACCGGAATGCCGCGGCCATTGTCTTCGACCGACAACGAGGCCCCATCCTTGTGCAATGTGACCTTGATCTGGTCGCACTCCCCGGCCAGATATTCGTCGACTGAGTTGTCAACGATTTCCCAGATCAGATGGTGCAACCCGCGGGTATCGATCCCCCCGATATACATCCCGGGCCGCTGCCGGACCGCTTCTAGCCCTTCGAGGACTTCGATGTCATCAGCCGTGTACGAGGTGCTGGTTTTGAGAACGGACGACATGCGGCAATCTTCCGTGACGGGACAAGACGGCGACTCGTTGCAGACCACTCCTGGACTCCATCGCCAAGTCCCAGGACACCCCATCGTATCACACTCCGTCACGTACTCGGGAGTCAACGATACGAATCGGGAACTTCATGGGAGCGGTTCGAAGGGGTTCTGCCTGCTGAGAAGCGGATTCGGAAACAACGATCAGGGGATTGACTGAGCGATAAAGGTAAGCATCGTACTGCCCCGAGGCAATCCAGATAGGTGTCGTCGACCGACGCATGCGTGCGTCAGAAAAGTGGGACGAGATGGTCCTCTGCCCCCTCTCCCTTGCAAACACTCACAAGGTGAAAGACACATCGATCGCGGGGGAGAGGGGGCCGGAGGTCTCGGCTGTCTGTTTTCCTGACGCAGGCACCACCGGCTGACAGACGTTTCCCTCGAATTCATGTGACCCCGGCGTCGATTGTCTCCACGTGTTCTTTGACGGTGCTTGTTTTTTCATCGTGCCTGATCCAGAAAACCGGGTCAGACCAACGGCCCCTCGCGTTCAGGGCGGAGATCGCTCTTTGTGTGGGCAGCCGGATTGTCGGTCGTGCTTTCGTGGGGGATGTCTCCGTGTCTCTGCTTGACATTTCTCCCCATCACCGTGACGCTGAACTGTGTTCCCGTGGTACTTGCTGTACCGCGTCCCTGGATTGGAAAGTGCGATCGTGAATCTGCCTGAACCTTCTCACACTGGTGGGGATGCGGATCTTGAACGGGACGATGCCATTATTGGCATCGCCTTCCGTAAGTCATTGCTTGCATTTGGAGGGATCGTCGCTGTGGTGGCCGGGGTGCTGGGGGTGCGGTTCCTGATGCGGGAGCCGCCGCCGCCGGTCGTTCCGGTCGGCCCGGCTCCGGTTATCAAGGTCCGCGAAGTGGCCCCCCTGACGCTTCCGCAGATTCCCTTTCGGGATGTCACCGCCGAAGCGGGGCTGGCCTTCGTTCATGAGAACGGGGCTGCTGGCGAGAAGCTCCTGCCGGAGACGATGGGCGGAGGCGTGGCTTTTCTGGACTATGACAGTGACGGGGACCAGGACATTCTGCTGGTCAACAGCAATCGCTGGGCATGGGATACGCGGCCCGCTCCGGACAAGCCCGTGACAAGTGCCCTCTACCAGAACGACGGCACCGGGAAGTTCACGGATGTCACGCACGAAGCGGGGCTGGCGATCCCGTTCTATGGGATGGGCGTGGCGGTTGGCGATTATGACAACGATGGCGATGCGGATCTGTGCTTCTCAGCGGTGGGTCAGAACAGGCTGTTTCGCAATGAGGGCGGTAAGTTCGTAGAGAACACCACGCTGGCAGGGGTCGGCGGCCCGGAGGATCAATGGTCATCCGGGATTGGCTGGTTCGACTACGACAACGACGGGGATCTGGATTTGTGGGTCTGCCGGTATGTGGTCTGGAACCGGGAAATCGACCTGAAACAGGAGTTCAAACTGGTCGGGACGGAGCGGGGCTATGGGCGACCATTTCAGTTTCAGGCCACCGACCCCGCGCTCTATCGCAACAATGGGGATCAGACCTTTACCGATGTCTCGGCGGTCATGGGGGTTCAGGTCCGCGAACCGCAGACCGGTAGCCCAAGTGGGAAATCACTGGGGCTGACCTTTGCCGATGTGAACCATGATGGGTGGCTGGATGTGCTGGTCGCGAACGATACGGTGCAGAATTTCCTGTTCCTGAATCGGGCGGGGAAGAGCTTCGAGGAGGTCGGTCGCCCACAGGGGATTGCTTTTAGCCCCGAGGGAACGCCCCGCGCGGGAATGGGGATTGATGTCGGGATGTTCCGCGAGGGGACCGGCGATTGCGGCGTGGCGATTGGGAACTTTGCCAATGAAATGACGGCCCTCTATGTCGCCCCCGAAGGGACCGAATCGTTCACGGATGAGGCGGTGCCGACAGGGCTGGGACCGCAGACCCGACTGGTGCTGACGTTTGCGGTGCTGTTTTTGGATGCTGATCTGGATGGACGGCTTGATCTGTTCTGCGCGAATGGTCACCTGGAGGACGATATCTCCCGCGTGCAGGAGAGTCAGAGCTACGAGCAGCCAGCTCAACTGTTCTGGAATGCCGGAGTGAACCAGGCGACCGAGTTCGTGCCGCTGACTTCGAAGGAGTGCGGGGCCGATCTATTTCGCCCGATCGTGGGGCGCGGCGCGGCCAGTGCGGACATCGATAACGATGGTGATCTGGATCTGCTGGTCGGATCTTGCGGACGGTCGCCACGCCTGCTTCGGAATGAACAGTCCAGCGGACAGCATTGGCTGCGGGTAGCCCTGCGCGGAACGAAGTCCAATCGCGACGCCATTGGAGCCGAGGTCACCCTCAAGGCAGGAGGCGTGACGCAAACCCGAATGGTGAATCCCACCCGGGGTTACCAGTCGCAAAGTGAGCGGACCGTCAGCTTCGGGCTGGGAGGCAGTGACAAGATTGATTCGGTTGAGATCCGCTGGCCTGGCGGGGTTGTCCAGCGATTGGACAACGTTGCCGCAGACCGCCTGCTATCCGTTGAGCAGGCTCAGCCGTAAGGTGTTCGCGGGCTGTGGTTATTGGCCACTCAGAGTCTGGTCTCTCAGGCTGGAGTCGAACTCTGTGTCCCGCGTGTCGTCGAGTCCTCCAGTCAGCAGCAGGCCATCAAGCAGGCAAGTGGCTTGAGCCAGATCGGATTGCGCCTGGACATACTCCAGATTCGCATCGAAATAGGTGCGGCGGGCGACCAGCACCTGCACGAAGTCGAATTCGCCACCCGCGTGGGCCTGTTCCACCAGCTTGAGGGTCTCGACGGCCCTCGGCAGGATTTCGATTCGATACGTTTCTACGGCGGCGATGGCGGATTCGTACTGCCCGCGTGTTTCAGCCAGGCGGGACTGGATCGCCAGCTGGGTCCGCTCGACATTGCGTGACGCGCGGCACATCTCGGCATGGGCCGCCGAGATGTTGCCTTCATTCGCATTGTGGAAGGGGATCGGCATTCCGACCTGGGCGTTGATCAGCCCCGAACCCGTGCCGTTGTCGCGTCCCGCCGCCAGCATGAAGGACAGGTTGGGGGTCGACTGAGCTTCCTGACGATCGATGTTGGCTTGGGCTCGGGCCAGTCGCGATCGGGCTCCCTGCAATTCGGGACTGGCTGAGAGGATCTCTGTGCCGACCTGATCCCAATCGCGGGCGACGGGCTCGTTTGGCAGCTGGCCATCCAGTGGTTGCGGTTGCTGTTCCGGCACACCCGCCACGGTGACCAGTTGTTTCCACGCAGCCCGCAGTGCGGCGTCCGCCTGTTGCCGTTGAACCTGGACTTGTCGCAGCTGGATCTCCGATTGCAGGATGTCTGTTCGGGAGCCTTCCTTGGCGTCGAAGCGAGCCTGGGCCGTCGTGACCCCTTTTTGGACCACCATTTCAAACTCGTTGGCCAGTTCGAACCGTCGCTGAGCAGCCAGCGCGGCGTAGAAGTGGACGCGGACATCGGTCAGGACGCGTTGCCGCTGGGTTTCCACTTCCCATAGTTGCGACTGAACTTCCTGATTGAGAACAGTTTCGTTTTTGCACAGTTTGTCAGCTGTGACGAAGTCCTGTTCAATAAAAGCTATGTGCTGGTCGGTCCGCTGGTCGGCAATCTGGGTGGCGTTGTACCCGACGAACGGGTTGGGTTTGCGCCCCACCTGGTCGCGAAAGCCCATCGCCTTGTGGGCCGAAGCTGTTGCCTGCTGAATGGCCGGGTTGTAGCTGAGTGCCATGGACTCAAACCGGTCGATGGACCATCCCGGACTGTCGGCATTCTCGTTTGGAGGGGCGGCTGCTGGGGGCAGGTCCGCATCCAGGAAGGCCGCCGCCAGGATCTCCGCGGCCTCTTCGGGGTCCGAGGAACTTGCCACCTTTGTGACGGGTGAGGGGAATGTCGGACGGTCAGACGAGAGGGCCAGGCTCGTCGAACGCGGGCTCAGGGGGGCACGCTGAATAGAGGAAACGTGCGGTGACTGGCAACCTTCGAATGTGCCGCACAGGGCCAGACTCAGACACCAGCGGAACAGGGGCTGACGAGTGGAGAATCGTTTCACAACACGAATCCATTCCAGAGCGCAGAAGCGGACGAACGATCCTGTTCGCCATGCTCCTCAAATCGGCCAGAATCGTGACGTTCGTAAAGTTCCTGCCTGCAACCTAAGCGGTAGCTAACTCTGACTTGAAAACAATCGTTACAGCCAGAATAACCGCTACCTCATGGCCCGGCGCATTCATACAGTCGATACAACCCAATTTTTCTGTGGATGCCGAATTAACGGTCAGATCCGGTAAATCGTGACTTCAAACCGGTGACCAGGGCGTCCATTTCAGATTGCGTCCGCAGTTCTGTCACAGCCACCAGCACGCCGTCCTGTGGCAACTCCGAGTCCTGGAACCGGCTCAGTTCCGGTCCGACATTGAATCCGGCGTCGCGTGCGGCCTCGAGAAACTCCTGCGAGCCCTGACGGCAACGGACCACGAACTCCTTGAAGAACGGCTTGTCGAAGACCAGCTCCACACCCGGAATCGTTTGCAGCTGCTCAGCGAGATAGTGGGCGTTGCGACAGCTCAGTTCGGCGGCCTCCTTGAGTCCCTGTGGTCCCAGGCTGGAGAGGTACACCGTTGCCCGCAGAGCGAGCAGGCCCTGATTCGTGCAGATGTTGCTGGTCGCCTTGTCGCGGCGGATGTGCTGTTCACGCGTCTGCAGCCCGAGGACGTAGCAAACCTTGTCGTCGCGATCCTTGGCTTGCACGATCAATCGGCCCGGCATCTTGCGGACGAACTCTTGCCGACACGCCAGGATTCCCAGATAGGGGCCTCCGTATTGCAGTGGAGTGCCGAGCGATTGCCCTTCGGCGACCGCGATGTCGACGTCGTAGTCGCCGGGGCGCACCAAAATGCCGAGGCTGATCGGATCGAATGAGACGACTGACAGCGCCCCGACCGCGTGGGCCATCACCGTCAGTTCCTCGACCGCTTCCAGGCAACCCAAGAAGTTCGGCTGCTGGATGATTAGACACGCCGTCTGATCGTTGAGGGCCTGCGCTACACGCGCTGGATCGACCACTCCATCGGGCGCGGGGATCACGATGATTTCGGTCGCCAGTGTCTCCGTATAGGTCCGCAGGATCTGGCGGAATTCGGGATTCACTGAGCCCAGTACCACCACACGGCTATGGCGGTTCGTACACCGCATAGCCATGAACATCGCCTCGCTAACGGCGGTCCCGCCCTCATACAGGCTGGCGTTCGAGACATCCATTCCGGTCAGGCGGCAGATCAGCGACTGGTACTCGAAGAACGCCTGCAGCGAGCCTTGGCTGGCCTCGGGCTGGTAGGGTGTGTAGGCGGTGTAGAACTCTCCACGCGAGGTAATCTCGTCCACGACCGCCGGAATGAAGTGGTCGTACGCCCCGCCCCCCATCAGGCACACACGGTCGGTGCGGTTCAGCGAGGCCATCTGCCGCGTGCAGGCTTCCAGCTCCATCTCTCCCAGTGCCGGAGGCAGATAGAGCGGTCGGTTCAGAAGCACTTCCGCGGGAATCTGGCGAGCCAGCAGTTCATCGATCGAAGTGACTCCGATCGCCGCCAGCATCTCCGCCTGTTGTTCTGAGGTGTTGAGCGTGTACGACACAGCCATTTTCCTAATGTCGCCGCAACTGCAGCGAAGCCTGACCAGCGATGAACCGAACAGCAGTATAGAATCCGGTCTGCGGTGAGACTACCGGCGCTCCTCGGTTCCTACGGCTGGTAGTGGAGAAACTTCTGTGGGATCGTGGGAGGCGGGCGGGCGACGCTTCCAACGGTTCAAATCCTCTCGCAGCGTTCCCCGGGGGATTCCCTGAAAGACCGCCAGTCGTCCCTCCCCGAAGGGCAGGGGATGGTTTATTCTCTTGTGAAATGCACTGGCGGAGGGCGTCAGTGTGCCTGTTGACCGAGATTCCGGTGAACCCATCCCCTGCTGATCGTTACCGTAAACAAACGCTTTTTGCTCCACTCGGGGTGGAAGGGCAGGCCCTGTTGCGTGCCGGACGGGCTCTGGTCGTCGGGTGCGGGGCGTTGGGTTCGGTGATTGCGGAGTCGCTGGTGCGGGCGGGGGTGGGATTCGTCCGAATTGTGGATCGCGACTACGTCGAGCTGTCGAATCTCCAGCGGCAAGTGCTGTACGACGAGCAGGACGTTGCGGATCAGCTTCCCAAGGCGGAGGCCGCTGCGAAGAAGCTGCGGAGGATCAATTCGGAGGTGGTGGTCGATCCCGTAGTGGCGGATCTTTCGAGTCAGAATATCCGCGAACTGACGCGCGAGATCGCCGTGATTGTCGACGGGACCGACAATTTTGAGACGCGGTTTTTGATTAACGACCTGTCATTCGATCGGGGAATACCATGGGTTCATGGCGGCTGTGTAGGGTGCCATGGACAGACGATGACGTTCATTCCGGGACAGACGGTCTGTTTTCGGTGTCTGATGGGTGGGGTTCCCGAACCTGGCAGCGGGGAAACGTGTGACACGGCCGGAGTGCTGGGGCCCGCCGTCAACGTCATTGCCTCGCTTCAGGCTCTGGATGCCATCAAATTATTGTCCGGACGCGGCGAGACGATCGAACCGGTGATGACGGTTCTGGATCTCTGGGAAGGGACGTTTCGTCGTCTGAAAGTCGGAGCCTCGCGAGACGAGGGGCGTTGTGCCGGATGCTTGACCGGGGAACGCCCGTGGCTGTCGGGAGCGCAGGCCGCCCGGTCCGCCGTTTTATGCGGACGCAATGCTGTTCAGGTGACCCCCGCATCTCCCATGCTCCTGTCGTTGGCCGAATTGGAATCACGTTTTGCCGGTAGC
Organism: Planctomycetota bacterium; assembly: GCA_003671275.1. Taxonomy (GTDB): domain Bacteria; phylum Planctomycetota; class Planctomycetia; order Planctomycetales; family Planctomycetaceae; genus TH-plancto1. Next base: position 86,489 of record QWPB01000108.1, read on the forward strand.
GGCGCGGTGACCCGCAACCCGTTCCTGATAACACTGGTTACGACGGACGGAGAATTCCAGCTGACAGTGTTCGCGGATGGCCGGGCGATCGTACAAGGCACAGAAGATCCCGGTCAGGCCCGCAGCGTGTATGCCCGGTATGTGGGGATGTAGCAGCTCTCGTCAAAAATCGATCTGGCACCGAAAATCAAACATGTCGAGGGTACTCTTGGCAAACGGCGAGTCGGGGGTGCCTGCGGGACCGGATTGCGGCGTATAGCGAGGCATCGAGTGAATGTAGTTGAACTGCATTTTCCAATAGGCATTAAGATACCAGTTCAATCCTGCAGTCAGATCAGTGACCGTGCCACCGCGTATGGTTTTGTCGTTCAAGTCGAGATAGGACCAGCGGCCAGCGATTTCCCATGCTCCCCAGCCTGAAACGCGGTCGTGATTCCAGGGGGCAAAGCTGTGGCGAGGCTGGATGCGGTCAACTGCTCCGGCTTTGCGGTCATAGGGACGATGTTCGCCGGTTAGGAAATACCCCACTTGGGCATAGCCGCCAGCCAGCATGGCAGTGGAGTTTCCATTGGCAAAATTCACCGTCGGGGTTGCTCCATTCAAGACTCCTGCGGATTGATCGACGAGATTCACCATCCCCTCGGATTGAATGGACAGCGGGCCGTCGACCCACAGAAATTCTGTGCCCAGGACGTTGTAGTGATTGATCCCCAAGTTGCCCGTTTGCGAGATGAATGGCGTCCCGTTGAAACCGCCGGGTGCCGCTTGCCCACTGGAACCGATAACACCTGCACCATTCTGTCCCACATAGAGTTCGGGAATTGTGCGGAAGTTGGCGATATGGTTGGGAGGGACATTCAGGAAGTGCCCCAAACCCAGATGGAGATATCCATCTCCCTGTGTGGAATCATCCCAGAATGGCAGGAACGTGATCCGTTCCGCAGTTCCCCAGCCTCCAGAGTTCGAGATGGAGCCACCAAATTGATCCTGCCCGGTCGTGAAACCGGATGCCGCCCAGGTCATGGTCTGGTCGTCATTCGTGTTGTAGAAACCGGCTCCCAAATGCCGAAATGGCGTAAATGCCTGAAATAACAGGGAACGTTCCGCAAAAGTCGTGTACCGAAAGCTGCTGACGACTTCCAGACTGAACGGCTGCTTCCATTGCCCGACACGGACATTTCCAAGTCCCGGAATCTCCGTTTGCTCGCCCCAGACATCGGTGAATGTGGGGCGTCCAAAGAATGCGAAATCCATCTGCACCATGTAGTGGGTGGTGTCGGACAGGCTGCCTTTCGCACTCAGACGGGTGCGTCGGAAATCGGCTCCGTCCTGAATATTACCATAGGTGGCGTGACTATTGGCATCTTGCTGAAAGAAGCCCATGTCCGTCTGGAAGACCCCGTTGACCTGCACTGAGGGCAATGACTTCTTGTTGAGTTTGTTCGTGATGCCTGTCAGGCTTTCCTGCAGGGAGGCGATTCGCTGTTCCTGGAATTCGTCGATCGGGTCAACGTCTCGCGGGCGCTCGTTCAGGTATTTTTCCACCAGTGGGCCGATGGGGGCAGTATTGATTCGATCCTCAGCGGCAGTTGCCTCTTTGTTAGGCTCGACAGATTTCTCGGATTCAATCTCGGATCGGAGTGTCCGGTTCTCCTCTTCGAGGATGGCAACTCGCTGTTGCAAGTTTTCAAGGGGATCATCACCTCCGATGGCCGCCGGCTGATAACCATCACCCAGGAACAGTGATCCCATGAGTACCATTGAGGCGCAGGTGGGGCCTTGGCCAGCCCCCTCAGAGAAACGTCGCCAGAGTGATCGCCAATTGACTCGCATCGGGCACTTCCGTGTGCAGTGGATGTCGCTGAAATGAGGTGGTATCGATCGACTTGTTCGTCAAGCTTGGTTGATTTCTGGCGGGACGGACCGTTGAGTGTGCCATGTCCAAGCGACATGCTTAGGCTTTGGATTCGGGGCAATCCGCCCGTGGGCCCGCATACCCCGCGAGAACCGGACCAGGGCGAATTCCGGCTGATTCATCGGATCATAAATCTGAGCCGTGACGGAACGCTCGGTGGGATATGTGATC
>QWPB01000113.1 GCA_003671275.1 Planctomycetota bacterium
CGATGTATCTTGTTTGTAGGTAGAAACTTACGAGAGTCGCTGTTTTTGGGGTGTCTAAATAATCGGAACCGTAACCGGGACCATCGGAACGAGCGTCCCAAACGAGGATCGCAATCAGCGTTGATACCAGACCGGTGTCGGTCACAGCACGGCCTCCAAATAGGGCTGGATGACTCGCTTCACCCGACAGATTTCCGTGTAGTGAAGCAGCGATTCGACGTTGACGCGGCACTGCTGACGGTATGCCTTGAGTGATTCCAGCACGGTGTCGAGGCCGATTCGATTCCGGTGTTTGAAGCAGTCGGCGAGCGTCTTCTTGCGGCTGTAGATGCGAATGGGAATCCGGTCGACCGAGTGGGTTTCGATCCCCCAGTGTAAGCCGATCCGCTGAACCAGAAGTGTCGCACCGGCGAATAGGAAAGTCGTGGCGGCTCCGTCCCTCGAGGTATAGCGATACAGATTTCGTGGGGGATCTGGGTGGTGAGTTCGTGCCAGGCGAGCGCCGAGATCAGGCAGAGCACTCCGTTGGGAATATTGATCTTGATCGCAACTGTGACCAGGTCTGAATTGCCCAGCGATCGGGCTTCTACGAGCAGGAACAGCCCGCGACTGAGCTGTTCAATACGACCGGAATTGCGGAGAGCGTACAGCGTCCGGGGATGGATACCCGCCTCCAGAGCATCGCGAGTGCGGAGCATCCCCCCGTGAGGGTGAAACTGATCCAGCGCCGCAGAGATTGTTCTGGTTTTTGGGAGGGTGTTCGACGCTCATGCGGATAAATAGACCAGCAATCGTCGATGCCTGCCAGTTTTTTTATCCAGATGCAGCTCATCGCCAAAACTCGATGAACCCTCCCCCTACCACCAGACGCCTTGGGAACGGCCTTCTACTACTGGGTGTTGAGGGGCGCCGACGCTTTGTCGTCCGAAGACCGCGTCCTGGGCCTCAGCGGGGCGTAGCTTGGCTGCTCACCATTGACGGGCCGCCGGGCTGGTCTCGACGACCGGTAACGGTCCTGACGGCGCGCTACCTTACCACTCACCCCATCAGTTCGAACACCACCAGACCGATCACACGACCGCGAGAAAATAAGGAGTTGGACTGTCCGTCAAACCGACAGCACCTCAGATTGCCCTGCGCTACGCGCGGTGAGGCGGATCTGCGTGACACAAGACTTCTTGCACGCCGTTCGCCTCATCAGTGTCATTTGTGCTCCTTACGGCACTGCTTGGCACAGGCATGACACCGCTTCGCGCACTCCACGCACGACTTGTCGTCCTTGTGTTTCTCGCACGCTGCCGCGCACTTGTCGCACGCCTCAGCGCATGCCGCATGGATCAGCGCCGCCAGCGGCCCCTTGCGAGCCGTGATTCTCGCACAAGCGTCGCAGATGTCCGCACAGTCCAAGCAGAGCTGGATGCATTCCTTGCGTTCGACCTGGCCTGCCGCCAACTCGTTGAGGCAGTCCGCAGCACAGGCCGTGCAAGCGGTGCCGCACTCGCTGCACGCTTCCTCGCAGTCGTGGTCGCCCTTCTCATCATCGTCTTCAGCATGCGCGGTGAGCGAAGCCATGCCCATGGCCAGAACACCGGCAGCGCCCCCCAACAGCATTCGACGGTTCATCATGCTCTCCTTCAGGTGGTGAGACGAACAGCCGACTCGCCACGAGTCCGCTTGGTCGCCTCTTCGATCAGACACAATCCGCGTTCCAGCAGGATGACGACGCAGTCATCCACGATCCGGTAATACACGTTGTTCCCGCTCCGCCGTCCACGGACGATTCCCTTGTCCTGCAGCCGCTGCAACTGGTTGGAAACTGCCTGCGGCTTCATTTCCAGTGCCACCGCCAACTCGGTGGTACTGGCTTCGTCCTGCCTGGAAATCTCATGCAGCAACCGCAGCCGCGTATCGTTGGCCAGCACTTCAAACAGGGCTTCGACTTCGACGGCCTGTTCGTAAGACATGCACGGTCGCAGCTTGAGGCGACTCTTGGGAGGGCAGGGTGCGGCGGGCTGGGCTTTGGGCATAGTGATGGTCTTCCATAGATACACTACACCGTGTATTAGTGGATGTCAAGGCGTGAAGACTGGTCGGCACGGCTGGCCAGATTGTGAATCTGCCGTATCGAGAGGGCGCGGCTCCCGCTGAGCCGCGACTCATTGACAACCTGGATCCCGCGCAGGCGGCTCGGCAGGAGCCGCGCCCTCCCGACCGCACAAACTTCCCAGAAGATCTTTCTGGCCAGCCGTGACTGGCCGGCGTGAACCATGGGGTGTCGGGTACCACTGGCGGAAGCCTTGGGCCTTTTGTATTTGCAGACGTTTACCTGCGAATCTCACGGGCGAGTCAAAACTCGCTCGCAATGGCGCCGAAGACTCGAAATCGTCAGAAAGTGACCTGAAGTGCTTGAATCGCCGGATCGTCTGGAAACAGTTCCTTCGCAATCGCGATCAGCTGGGCGCGGCCATAATCACAATCTTCGTAGTCTACCGACTGACCATTGTGGTAGACCCCCAGTATGTCGCACTCAAAACAGATCAGGACATCAACGTTGTCCTGTCCTCTCTGAAACTGAAATCTGATTCCGTAATTCGGTTCGCCGCAAGCCTTCGCAACATCCCACAGGTAAATTGTGTCATCCATCAGGATGCTTCGCAATTTGACCGCTGTGGCTTCCGGAATGGAAATCGGCCCAGCGGACATGCTGTATTCCGCAAGTAACTGGACGTGGAAGCTCGGCGATGAAAGTCGATACACCTGGACCGAGTTCGACAGCTGAACGGTGTCAATCGCCGATCGTCCGCCATAGAGAGTGGTTACTTGATTTGACGGAACGTTCACTTCCTTTTGACAGCCATACACGGAGATCATCGCGATTGACAAGAGTAATGAGCGACGGCTGAACATGCTGTTCTCTTTAAAGCAGAAGGACACTGGCCATGAATACCACTGGTGATCCGAGTACCGCAGGGTAGCACAGCTTGGTTGGCTTGGGAGCCTGCCGGTGTGTCTTGGCACAGGAGGCTATCCGGAGATCGCTCGTCGTGCAGAACTTTTTTCGATTCCCCCGCGATTTCGCGAGGTGCGCTCCCTTGCGTTTCATCCTGATTTGGGCGACCGGTCACTGTCAACCATCTACCGGCCCGCGACTCGTGAACCCGCCAGCCAGGTCTGCACGATCTCCAGCTGCGGATCATTCCCCGTCCGGTGGTGGAACAGCACCAGGTCGGCCCGACATCCCGCCATCAGACGGATACGGGGAATTCGCAGAATCCGTGCTGGATGATCCCCCGCCATGTCGCATGCGGTCCCCAGCGCGACCCCTGTCATCGCGATGCATCGCGCGACACAGGTCTCCGTCGTCTGGGCCGAACCCGCCAGCAGGGTACGCTGACTGGTGACCACGATCTTGCCGTTGGCGAGGACTTCCAATGACTGGCCCTGCGTGGGGTAGATCCCGGGCGGGCAACCCGCCAGCCCCGAGGCATCACAGGTGATGATGCACTCGGTGGCTCCTTTGGCACGGATCGCGGTTCGTAGAAACGCGGGCGGTACATGATGCCCGTCCGTAATCAGACTTGCGGCCAGCCGATCCTCCCCCAACTGATCCCAGAGCAAGTTCGGATGCCGGGGCATCATCGGCATCGCCCCGTTTCCCAAGTGTGTACTCAGCCTTGCCCCGGCACGCACCGCGGCGGCGATCTGCTCACTGTTCGCCGCAGAGTGCCCGAGCGCGATCGTGACCCCTGTCCGGCTGGTCTGCGCAATAAACGACTCGGCCCCTACCGCTTCCGCCGCCAGCGTGATCAGTCGCACCCGGCCTCCGCTGGCGGTTTGCCAGGCCTCGAATTCGGCACTGTCGCAGGGGCGAACCTGCTCGCGGGGGTGGGCTCCGCGAGGCCCGTCTTCCGCCGAGATGAACGGCCCCTCCACATGACACCCCGCCACCATTTGCGAGGCCCACGGTTCGCGTTCACAGGCGGCCCGAATCGTCGCCAGTCCATGGCACAGCGCTTCGCGCGAACTGGTGATCAGTGTGGGGAACAGCCGCGTTACCCCATGCATCCAGTAACCGGCCAGCACCTGCAGCACGGACTCGACCGTCAGATCGGGATCACAGAACCAGACCCCGCCATATCCATTAATCTGCAAGTCGAAAAAGCCGGGGGCCACGTACGGCAGATCGGCTTCGCGGGTATAGCGGTCACTGGGGGTGACGCTGGCGATCACACCGTCCGCGATCTCCAATCGGATCGGCAGTCCCGTCGCATAGTGCCGTGCATGAATGGTCATCGGGTCACACTCACCACATCCGGGAAGATGTACTACGGTTTCGGGGCTGGGACCACGGTGATCGTGAACGGTCGGCTGGGTAGCGAAACCAGGGTGTTCTTGCGCTCCTTGGCCAGAGGATCTTTGTCGAACGGCACTTGTCCTTGCCCTTCCAGGCAGAGCGTGTAGTTCCCTTCGCGGGTATTGGGTTGCACTTTGATCGTAACCGTGGCTTCCGTCTGGTCGCCGTTCACATCGAAGTTTCCCAACTGAAAATTGCCGGGCCAGCCGAGAGTTTGCAGGCTGATCTTATCCTTGAATTCGGGCCACAGGCGTTTGACGATGACCTGGATCGCGACTTCCTTCCCAGCTTCGATCGTCAGTGTGGAGGGTTCGACGACCACCGCGTACGGTCCTGTCTCGCGGATCGACGCGGCGATCGCGCGGCACGGTCGGCTGGAGGCCTGGTTCGCGTTGACGCGGGTGTAGGGCCGGACCTCGCGGCGGAACTTCTCGCCGTTGTTGTCGCCTTCCATCGTCAATCGCACGTTGCCATTCCAGTCGGCGGCTCCCTCATCGGCCCAGACGACCAACGTGCCCCGATTGTTGGACGTGATGTGCAACGGCTCCGCATGGACCCCTGGGGGTAATCCGTCTGCGGTGACCACCATCGGACCGGCATACCCTTCCCACTGATGCACCACGATGTCCAGTGATGCTGTCGTCCCTTTCCAGAGATTCAGCCCGCACGGCTGGTTCTTCGAGTGAATGACCGCCGCGAAGAAGTCGGGCTTTGGCAGCCGGGCTTCAAGCACATAGTGATAGCGCCCCCCGCCTCGGCGATAGCGGTCTTGAACCAGCAGTCGGTACTTCTTCCCCTTGGCCAGGCGGACGGCTGTGGCCGACGGGTCACGCAGATGCCCGTCGAAGGCATTCATCCGATGCCCGTAATCATCCAGTTCGGAAACGCGGTTTCCCGATTCATCCATCACCACCAGGTAGGGATCGGCCCGCCCGGCGATCCGTTCGCAGTAGACATCGAAGTAGTGGCTCTCATCGACTTCGGCCACGAACTCGTACCAGTCGGCGTCCTGAACCGTATCGAATCGTCCAGCGAGGACGACGGGGAGAGTGATAGCTTGGGGATGGTCCTTGTCGTTCGGTTCGGCTTCCAACGTGACAGTCTGATCCGTGATCAACACCGGGACCGCGTTGAAGGTGTTCGCCAGTGGGTCCAGGGTGATTTGTCGTCCGAGCAGGGTGGCGGTGGCGGCGGTCGGCAATACCGAGTGGTGCGTGGGGTGACTGGTAAAGCGGTAGGCCCCTGCATCCCGCTCTTCGGTACCGATGGCGACCTCGAACGGAAGTCCGTCCAGCCGTTGGTCGTTCACGGTCCAGGGGGTGGGCTGCGAACCGGATCCGAGGTTCGAGCCGAAGGCGGTCAGCTTCGCGGTGGTTCCCGCTTGCACCGCCGCCGGATAGACCAGCTCCACATGCGGTTGGTTCGACACCACCAACCGATACGGCTGGCCCCCGCGATACGACAAATCATGGAGCATGATGGTGTACTCGCCCTCGACGGGCAGAGTCACATCAATGAACGGATCGGTGCCGTAATGGTCAGCGCTGGTTGCGATCGTTCTCCCCTGCGAATCGAGCAGACTCATCTGGCCATCCATGTCGGTGTCCAGCCGTTGCGACTGGCAGTCGATCCAGATCCGTTGGCCGGGAGTACCGATCAGCTTGTAGAAATCCTCGGCGTTGCCATCGATCGTTCCGTTGATGGCCGAGTTGATTTCGATGACTTGGGCCTCGGCCAATGAACGGTTCTTGCCGTTGTCCGCAACATCTTTCAGACCCCGACTCACCGCGAGCAACCGCGCACTGCTGACTCCGAACCGCCCGAGGGTGCGGACATCGTAGGTTCCCGGCGGCATGTCGGCGGCAGCGCGGACCTTGTACCAGCGGTCCTTGCCCTCGATCGGCGTGGCACTCAATCCGGGGTGATCAAACAGCAGTCCGATCAAGGTTTCCAGATCGCCCCCCGCGACTTCCAGTTCAACCTCGCTGCCTTGATTCAAGCCCAGTACCGACAGGCGATCCAGACGCGGCGAGGGAAGCTCCGCCCGCACCGCAGCGATCCCGAACAGCAGCCATCCACACCAGACCAGTACGATCAATCGCATCGGAGTCTCCGGGGCCAGGTGCCGACCAGCGGGACCGGTCGCCAGCGGGAAAGTCAATTCGCCGGGGGCGGGCGGTCAGCGGCCAGGAACTCCCGCAGTTCGGGAATCATCCGCTCATGGGCATCTTCAAACACGTAGTGACCGGCATCGGGGTAGCGTGTGACTGCGGCGTGCGGGAACCGGCGGACCCACTCGTCGAGGAACTGTGTTGTGAAGCACCAGTCCTGCTCCCCCCAGAATAGCTTCATCGGGTGGTTCTGGAACTGGGCCAATCCTTGTTCAACCTGTACCAGCCGGTCATAGCTGGGATGAAACGGGTCAAGTGGGATGTCGGTCACAAACCGGTGGGTCGCGATGCGGTTCGCCCAGTTGTCGTAAGGCGCGATGAACCCGGTTTTCACTTCGGGAGACATTCGTTGTTTGACGGCCATCCACAAGGCCGACCCCGCGAAGGCATTCAGTCCCCGAACAGCGATCTCGCCCAGGCCTGGAATGCGGCAGACCGCGATCCGCAACGGGATCGCCTTCGAGCGGAATGCCGCCGTGTTCATCAGCACGAAACGCGAGAACCGTTTGGGCAGTTCGACCGCCGCGCCCATTCCGATACACCCGCCCCAGTCGTGACCGACCAGCGTGATGTTGCGCAGATCGAGCGTTTCGATGAGCTGGCACAAATTCGCGACATGGGAATCGAGGGTGTAGGCATACTCCTGCGGCTTGTCGCTATACCCGCAACCGATGTGGTCGACCGCAATCGCTCGATGCGTCGGAGCGACCGCCGAGACGAACCGCCGCCACGCAAAGCTCCAGGTCGGATTGCCATGAACAAACAGCACAGGCGAACCGGCCCCTTCGTCGACATAGTGATAGCGCTGCCCCGAGAGATCGAGCCAGTGCGAGGCAAACGGGTATTCGGATCGAGAGACGTTCCGCATTCAATACAACTTCCAAAGCCCCAAGGGCACCCCTTGGGCTTTCGTGCGAGATTTACCACTTGAGTTCGAGTGTCACTTCGCCGCGCCCATTGGTGAGCGTAATCGGAACCAGCAGTTCCTTACGACCGTTCGAGTCGCGAAGGAACGGTGTTCCGCCCGTAACCTGGATCGTCCACAACTTGTCGACGATGAACACTCCGTCGGGACCCGCCTCGATCGAGCTGCCCGCTGCGGCCCGCACGTAGAGGCCATCCAGAGCCCTGTCAGAGGTGAGCGTCAGGTGACGGCGAAGGTGCCCCTCAGTGCCCGCAGCCACTGGTTCAGGGAAGTCCACCACTTGGAACGATTCGGTCTTGTACTTGAAAGCCGGTCGTCCCTGGGCATCGAGTTCGTATCCCTGGAACTGGTAGCCCCGCTCACGAGATGGCTCTTTCGGCCAGAGGGCATCCCCCGAGGCCAGTATGGCAACGGGCGAGGTGTCTTCGATCCGCGTGACATGGTCCCCCAGGGGATGCTGATTGCCCGGACCACGGCCGACCCAGTGCTTGCTGGCGTCCATGAATTTGCCATGCCAGACCAGCCCCAGTCCCATCCGGTTGGCGTCCCAGGCAATATTGCACTGCTCGGGATAACCGATGGCGATGGCGCGAGGGGTGAGTCCCTCGATGAAGTTGCGGTAGATCACCGGACGGCCCCCTTCGGGCTTCAGCTCGATCGCCTCCGCCAAAAGACCATCTGGAATCCCCGCCTTGTCCCCATCTTTGAGGTAGGCCCAGATCGACGCAATCTGCTTCGGCGGATCGGCTCCAAGAACGTCCTTGGCCACGGCCTGGCCCTCGGGGAAACCGGTCGGCATCCGGGTGCCGGGGCGGTAGATCTGCGGATTGAACAGATAGCGCCGGAACCAGTCTTCCCGCAACCGCTGCGTCATTTTGCGCATGTCGATCGCCTGAATCCCGGTGGCCTTGATCTCACCAAAAGTGTGACACTTGATGCAGGCCAGGCCCTTGTCCCCCGCCAGATGACGGCCCGTCGATTTGATCCGTGACTCCGGCTCCGTAAAGGTTACCACCGGAGCAGCCGTCTTCTCGTCCAGCGCGATCAGCGTCTCATGCAACTTGGCCAGTCGTCCGTTGCCGAACTTCGGCATCGCCACCCGCATGTAGGGGCGGTCGTCTGCCCCATTGTTCAGAACGTGATTCAGATAGTCCCTGGTCAGCTTGTCACCGACGCCATCCAGCGGGGGCGGCAGTCGCCCCTCGTCCCCCATTTCGGGGATCGTGGTGGTGAAGATCGGATTCCGCACGGCCTCGGGACCGCCCAGCGCATCCCGCGTGTGACAGGCAAAGCAGTTGAACGTGGTCATGGTCTGGCGGATGAGCGAAACCGGCTGAGTCTCCGGGACAGCGGCCTTCAGGGCGGAGATGATCGCCTGCCGTTGCTTGGGGGCCAGAGCGAAATCCGGCACGCGGGTCTCTCGTCCGACCGGCGGAGCCACCGCCAGGCAACCCTTCGACGGATCGAGTTCCGTCAGCGCCTTGGCCAGCGGGCTGACCAGCGCGGTATCTCCCTGCTTCATCTCATGACAGGCAGCACAGCCGATGCTCTGGAACAGTTCCCGTCCCTTGGCGACCTGGGTCTCGTCGAGTACGAAGCCATCGGTGCGCTTCTCCAGCTTCGGCTGGATGTCAGCCGCCTTCGTAATGAATCGCTCGATTGACTGGCGCGGCAGCCCCGGTCCCTCGATGTCGCAATCGAGTGTCCACTCGCCGCCACCTTGAAAGTAGTCAATCCGTACAGCGTGTGTCCCCGCCGTCAGACGAGCGCGGCCTTCGCCGTTCTGATACGGGTGAATCCCATCGGTGTCGGTGACCTTCTGGTTGTTGACGTAGATCGCACTGCCATCATCGGAGCCGATGCGAAAGCGGTAATTCCCCTCACGCTCCACATGCAGGACCCCTTCGAAGCGGACTGCAAAGTTCCCCGTCTGGCCGACAACCCCCAGATCCAGACCACGCGACTCGCCTTCCTTGACCGGCGTCAGCTTGTCGAACTCCGGCAAGCGGTCCCAGCTGCCATGATAGGCCTTGAAGGTCATGTTGGGTGTCGCGGGACGACCGGCAGCTGCCCGCCCGACTTCATCCCCGATGAGATAGTTGGCGATGTCGGTGAACTGCGCATCGTTGAGTGGCATTGAGGGCATGCGACCTGACGGACGGGCGGTATGCGGGTTCTTCAGAAACTCGATCAGGCTGGCAATGGTGTATTTCTTCTCCAGCTTGCCGAGCGGGATTGTCGTGGCATGCGGGACGAAGACCTCGCCTTCACGCGGCGCGTGACAGGCCGTACATCCGACCTCGTGGAACAGGTTCTTGCCTCGCTGAGCCGCGTTGCGATCGCCGCCTTGCTCGACGGGTGATCCGGTCGAGGCCAGGAAGTGCGCGAGCGCCGTGACGGCCTCGTCCCGCTGGGCGACATCCCACCCGGCCAGCACATGCGGCATCGTCGTGCCGGGCTTGGCAGCCTGGGGGTCTTTCAGAAAGTTCGCAAACCACTCGGGCCGAGCCCGGCGACCGATTTCGGTCAGGATCGGGGCCTGCTTCGGAGCGACACCGAGAACGTCTTTCAGATCGCTCGTGTGGCACTTCCGACAACCGAGTTCTCCCATCAGCAGATGGCCTCCTTCGATCGGGTCACCGCTGCCGAGGGCATGGAGCCGTTCAAAGCCCGGGACGATCGGACGGCGAGCTTCCCGCTGCGCGTCGCGCGGCACGACCCAGATATTGCGATACCGCACGGGGTCCCCATGGTCTTGCAGATAGATCGGTCCCGGCTCCGCGGAGTCCCCCAGCGGGGCGGCGGTGGTAGTCTTCGTCAATTCGGTGTCGGGCTGGACGACCACGCCATTCAGACGGACGGTCAGCCGAGCGTTGGCGACCTTTTTATCCCCCTCATAACGGGCTGCGGTGAACTCCGCGTCATAGGTCTGCCACGTCAATGGAGGCAGACACATATTGAGGTCCGGATCGCGGATCGTATAGATCCCACCAGTCTCGTTGTTCTTCCCTTCGAGGCCGAACGAATCGAGCATCTGCGTTTCGTAGCGGCCCTGGTAGTAGATCCCGCTGTTGCCGCGTCCCTGGCCACGGGCCTTGGGCATGAAGGGGGTCTGGAATTCGATGTGGACCGTACAGTCTTGAAACGTATCGAGGCTCATGCAGCCTTGTTGCAGCAAGCCATCGGCGAACTTGGCTCCGGGCTTCCAGTGCTTGTCGACCGATTCTGGGGTCCCATCGAACAGCACGACAGCCCCTTCGGGAGGCGTGGCCCCCATGGTCGGGCTACGGCGTTCGATCCGCTGCACTTTCAGTGAGGTAATCAGTTCCTGAATCGCGTCCGCGTCTTCTTCCTCGACGAGTTGCTTGCCGGTGCCGGTGTAACCCGCTCCGGGCAGTCCGCCGGGGTACTTCACGGCGGTGAACTTTCCGTCTCCGAGGGCCACGACTTGCAGTCCCAGACCGGTTGTCGCGTATTCGCCCTGCACGGCGAAGTCCTGGTCCGCTCGGGCGGTTTCGACCGAGTCATAGACATCGGCGGCGAAGGCCGGTATCGCCAAAATCATTAAGAGACAAGCGGATCGAAGATGAGCGACAAGTTGGCGAATCATCGAACATCCTTGGATTGAAATAGCTGGGGGTGATCGATCTGGTGGCGGTTGTTCTGGTGGCGGTTGTCCAAGACTTCAGCGTTGAAAGTCGTTGTTACATCAGCCCGAGAAATCGCATTTCTGGCATCCCGCCTGGATACCAAACCGTCAGAGGGGGCCAGGTCGTCCGGGGCGTCACTGCGTTCAACCACCGGTTGGCGTCTTTCATCCCTTCCGGGACGGGGAAAAACTGGCGTTATCCCGCGAACGCTTTCAAGTACGGCAGTTTCGCCGCGGTCGCCTTGATCCCGTCCTGGGCTTCGAGCAGTTGGCCCAGAAAGTCCCACTGCCCCGTGGTCAGCGACTCATGGGCGCTGGCCGGCATCGTGACGGAGTAGCTCTGGCTTCCGACCGTGACGGTTTTGGCCAGCAGATCCACCTTCACGGGAGTCGCCGGGTTCGCCTGAATCGCGGCCCCCATCTGCTCCAGGTCCGACCGCGATGCACAGACCGCCGGAATCCCCAGCGAGGTGCAGTTACCGAAGAAGATTTCGGCGAACGACTCGGCGACGACTGCCTGCAACCCCCACCGCATCAGGGACTGCGGAGCGTGCTCTCGACTGGAACCGCATCCAAAGTTCCGCCCTGCAATCAACACGCTGCCCGACCGGTACTGCGGTTGGTTAAACGGGTGGGACGGGTCTTGCTTGCGATCATCTTCGAAGGCATGCTCGCCGATCCCCTCGAAGCTCACACAACGCAGGAATCGCGCCGGAATGATCCGGTCCGTGTCGATATCATCCAGCACGAGGGGAACGCCGGTTCCCGCCACTTGTTCAATCCGCCGCATCGGTTCAGTCTCAAAAAGTTGAGCAAGCCAGCGGAGCCGGACTCCGCTGCCTCCAGCCTCTGGGCTGGAAGGGATCAATCTTAGCAATCCTGAGAACCTCTAGGCCACCAAGACGAGGGGAAGGGCGAGTTTTGTGGGGGCCTCCGAAAAGATCGGACGGCAGACATACCGGTCTGCCCGGTCTGCGAACCAATACGATCACGGCGCTCTTCAACAGGCCCCTAGGGGTGTTCGCCCAGCGGGTTCAGGTCCAGGGTGTCGGGCAAGTTCCGGTGAGAGGGTCGCTGTTGCCAGCGAATTACCAACCAGCCGACCGCCAGTGACACAAACCCAGCCAGGAGTGCGAACTGGGTAAATTCTGAAAACCAGGGGGCGGCTTTCTGTGGCGGAGCCCACGTCACTCCGTGAGCCATGACCAACGGGGCCAGCCGCGTCCGGCCATCGCGGGCATTGTAGGCCCGCAGCTTCATGAAGTAGCCCGTGAATTTCAGGCCGTCAACGGTTCGTTCTCCCATCGGCAAACCTGGCGGAGCCTCCGTGAACACCACCGTCAGGGGATGCGACTGGGAATTGTCCGTGAACAGGGAGCATTCATAGAGCGTCTTCCATCCGAAGGGATTTTCCTCGGCGGCATATTGCTTGATTTCCTGAGAGTGCCCCCGCACAACGACGGGTCGACCCCGATAGGCCTCGGGCTCGCTCAGCATGTCGGCGAACACCGGGAACTGGCCGGGCGCGATGTGGCTGTATTTTTTCGAGACGGTTTGCCGCTGGGCCACGAGTTGGGCGGCGGATTGCGACATGGCTTCCACGGAACTCCGCCGAGCCAGCTCCAGCAGACCGTAGTAGGCCGGGTTGTCCCCGCTCTCCAGCAAGGTTCGATCCCGAATCTTGTCGAGTTGCAGATCGATCTCGGGAAGTTCCGCTCCACGCATCGGGCGGCAAACCAGCAGTGCGCACAGAACCACGGCGGTGAGAATCGACGGGCTCATGACGGATTTTCCTTCGGATCGACGCGCGGCGGATCGTTCACCCCCAGTCGGCGGCTGCGAGCGACCTTCTTCTGCATGCCGCTATGTCCGGTCGGTACCCAGCTGGTGCCCGAGAGCTTGGCCTCGCGGACCTCTTCCACCGAAGGGGGGGCCTGATTCCCGAAGCGGGAGCGTTTTTCACGCTTCGTGACTGGTTCATAGCTCTGAAGTTCGCCTTCGGTCTTTTTACGGCCCCGCACCCAATCATAGACCGCCGAGGGTAATTCGCTCGACGGCATCAGCAGCCACAGCACCGCCGCAATCGCAGCCAGAATTGCCGAGACACTCAACAGTACCTCCATGGGCATTTGCGGTCGCAGGGCCATCATCGTCAACAGGATTCCCCAGAACCCAATGACGACCACGATCGTCGCCCCCACATACGGAGCGACATTGCGGCGACCGCCCCAGCCAGAATCAGACATGAACCATTACCTCCTGCGGAGACCACCCGGGTGACGGGTGACCGAGAAGTCTCAGAACGCTTCTGTCCCGGTGGGCCGGGGACGTTCGAACGGCTTGGGCTTCTGCGGCCCGGCATTCAGGTTAATCACCCGCGACACGATGGCTTCCTCGGGACGTCGTCGTCGAATGAACTGAATGGACAATCCGTGTTCCTCATACAGCCACCACTCCTGAATATGCTGTCCGGTTGCCACTTTGGTCTTGCTGGTGGGCTCGACCCCCAGGGCGGCTCGGACCTGGGTGGCTGTCATTTTCTCCCGGACCTGTCCCTGTTGAACGGCAATCTCCAGGGGGCTGACAGGCATTCGGGGCACATCGTTCTTCGGGATCCATCGTCCATTGTGCAGGGCGAGACCCTGATCGGTCAGCCAGGTCGCAATGGCCTCTGTCTGGGGTGACAACTCATAGGCTTTGACGTAACAGCGAATGGCTTCGTTTCGACTCATCAACAGATTGGAAAAATCATCACCCAGTTCGATCCAGGCGGCCACGCTTTTCGTGTCCATCTGCCGTTCCCGCCCGGCAATCCATTTCTGCTTGACCTCCGT
The DNA here is from genome assembly GCA_003671275.1 of Planctomycetota bacterium. GTDB lineage: Bacteria > Planctomycetota > Planctomycetia > Planctomycetales > Planctomycetaceae > TH-plancto1. The sequence continues at coordinate 13,934 of QWPB01000113.1, forward strand.
CAGGAACTCTGGCAGTCCCCGAACCTCAAAGACCGCCTGCAGCTCGGTCAGCTCCTTTCGGGTCATCACTGTAACCCGCCCCAGGTGGTACGCCTGTTCCTGGCTCCGATAGACCTCGCCCTGGGTCGCAAATTCCGGTACTTGTTTTTGCAGTCGATCGGCAATGTCGTAACCGTTGCTCCCATCGGGGAGAAGCTGTCGCTGAATCCGATTTCGCATCACTTCAATATAGAAGGCCCGATGGCATTTTTGCCGCAGGGGATCGTCGGCCTCTTTGTAGGTCAGTAGTGGCTTGGCCAGGTAATGCTCGCTCCACGGCAGTTCTTCAGCCAGCAAGGGCTCTTTCGCGCCGGGCAAGGCCAGCAATCGCGTCGCCAGTTCACTGTCCCCCCCCTTGTCCGTTTTGCGAAAGGTATCAAACTCGAGCCACAGGGCCTCGTGTTCGTACTCCTGCTGCATCGGAACGGCCAGATCGCGAGTCGCCAGCTTGGATTTCAATCCCCGCAGTAACTCGGGCGTTACCTTGGTCGCGATTCGGTATTCAGTCTGGACGCCCAGTCGAAATGCTTCGTGCGCTTCCGCGAGCAGCTGGGGGTCTTCGTAAAACGCCGCCCGCGCCTCACCCCAGGCGGCCACCTTGTAATATTCGTCCGCCTTGTTGGCACCGACCTTCGAGCGAAGCGACTTCAATCGATCTACATCACTGGGCTGAACCTGCATCTCACTGACGACGAACAACAGTTTGTTTTCCCGTTTTTCGATCCGCCCTGTGACCTCAATCGTACGGGAGTCCCCAGCAGGGCTCAGAAATTCGCGGGCCAGTACAAATTCCAGTTCACACTTCACAAACCGCAGTTGCGATTTCGAGAAGATCGAATACCGCCCTTCCAAACGGAGCGTGGCTCCTTCCAGTGACGCCCACTTGGCCCGCTGGTTGACAAAATCCTCGATCGTTCGGGCCGACTCGGCCTGCAGAATGCTGACGCCGAGAGCCAGCCCGAGAGTGGCCATCAGGAACATCGATCGAATCCGGCACCGGACGCAGGTGCTCATGCTATTCGCCTCCCAGGCCGAGGGACTTCCGCTGCTCATCGAGCCGCTGTGCCGCCCCCAGCGATTCTTCCGGCAAGTAGCCCATCCCTTCGTATGTCCGGCGATCGCTCCACAGGACCGTTTCGTTGGGGACCGCAAACACCCGCCAGACTTTCCCGTCCGGGCTTTGTTCCACCCGGTCTAAGGGGATCGCCATAATGACATCGCGCGGTTCGGCCCCACAGACCTTGTCCAAGGAGGATGACTGCACGATCAATTCCACCCGGCGCAGCTTTCGTCCCACGGTCAGAGGCAACTCAACCAGCCATTCACGGGTTTCCTGAATCTCGGGGGTCTCATCGGGTACGGGCCGCGGGATGGCCCGCCCCTCGATAAAGGCCCACCGGTCTCGGTACCTGGCCTGAAACAGGTCGGCCCATTTTCGCGGCAGTTCGGGATCGTCGATCTTGTCGGCTTCTTCCAGAATGTCAGTCAGTGGAACCGACAGCAGGTCTGATAGGGCCGTCGTCTCACGCAGCAGCTGGTGGTAGCGGGCGGCCTGCTCGTCCTGCTGTCCCAACCGTTCGGCGGCGGCCACCGCTTCTCGCAGCTTGTTCCGGGCTTCTATCCATTGGGCATTGGCGAGAGAGACTTCAATCTCATTCGAAGCGGATTGCAGAAGTCGTCGAGCCGCTTCATTGCGTTGCCCCCGCACGATGACCGCGACCATCAGCACGCCCAACGCCACGACCCCCAGCATCACCAGCCGAAACGTCCTCCCGGAACCTTGCCGAGGAGAGGAAACCGCTGGAACCTCGGGGGCGGGAATACTCGGTTTTCGAGGAGTGGGGGTCGTCCGCGTCGACTTTCGGGGTGCGGAGGCCGTGCTCCGGGATTCCACCTCAGTTTCGTCGAGCATTTCCGGACGCACCGGACGAGCCTCGGGGAGTTCTTTCGGCGGAGGGTACGGATCACGTTGCAGAACAAATAATGCACCGCCGCAAGACCGGCAGGAGAGTCGTTGCCACTTCTGCCGCCGCAGCCCCGTGTGCTCCTGGCCGCATTCGCACTCCAGGGTAAAGGCCACCGACGCGGACGAATCGTCCCCGCGAAAGGCGCCGGTCGCTTTGGAAATCCAGTTCGACATAGAAGTTGCGGGAAACCGCGGAATGGTACCGAGACTGATTCAGTCTACCCCTCCGGCACAGCTCAAGCCAGCACGGAATTCGACAGACAGACTTGTTTTCGATCAGTGAGCACTCCGGCCCGCCTTCTCAGCTACGTATTCTTGCCGCACAACGTGGGAGGGAATTCAGTCTGCGGGAAATGATTTGGTCTTCTGCGATCACTCGCCGGATTCGATACAGTGTACCGCTGGAAAGGTCTGCCCTGTCGGAGCTCGCATTGAAACTGCTGTTTCTTACATCGGGTCCACAAGTCCCCAGTTCGCGCTTTCGCGTCATGCAGTTCCTCCCCCGACTGCGAGCCGAAGGGCATACGTGCGTTGTGGCTCCCAGCCGTCCCGCCAAATACACCCATTGGAAATGGCTCGGCTGGCGCGGCAGCTGGCGTTGCCGCGAATGGCTGCGACAGCTGGATCTGTGGCGGGCCCGTTGGGGAGGGTTTGATGTCGTCTTTCTGGAGCGAGAGCTGTTCGATGCACCGGAATGGGAGCTCGATCTGGCCTTTGCGGGAGCGTCCCCGCGATTTGTTCTGGATGTGGATGATGGGATCTTTCTGAAGTATCCCGAGAAGTTCGCCCATGTGGCGGCCCGGGCGAATGTCGTCATTGCGGGAAATGCCGCTCTGGCTGCTGAAGCCCGCCGCCATGCTCGCGAAGTCGTCACGATTCCAACGGTGATCGACCTCGACCGATATCCATTCGACGCTTTCCCGCGGAGCAGTTCTCCTTCGGTGATCGGCTGGACCGGCACTCGGTCCAATCTGCCCTATTTGGAAATCCTGCGAGGTCCGCTGGAGCGTCTGGCGCAGCGGCATCCGTTCGAATGGCATGTTGTGACCGATCCCCAGGGGCTGGCCGAGATCCCCTCATTCGCGGGGGTCACGACCCGCCCGATCGCCTGGTCGGCATCGACCGAGATCGAGGGACTGCGCGCGTTGGATATCGGTGTCATGCCTCTGCCGGACGATCCGTGGGCCCGCTACAAGTGCGGCTTCAAACTTTTGCAGTATATGGCCGTGGGAGCCGCCGCGATTGCCTCTCCCGTGGGGGTGAACCCCGACATTGCCGATCAAGGAAATGCCGCCCGGCTGGCCTCCTCTCCCGAGGAGTGGGAAGCCCAGCTGGACCGTCTGCTCTGTTCACCCGCCGAGCGTGGCCAACTGCGTGCGATGGCTCGACAACGTGTGGTGGACCAGTACAGCCTGGCTGCGGTATACCCGGCTTGGAAGCAGGCAGTCCTGGGCAAGCTGTCGGACTAGTGTAGTGTCCAGGCTAAACACTGGGGTTGATGACGATCTACCCACATTTTCAGGTGGAACGAAGCACCAGAGCCTTGTCAGAAATGGTCTTCAAATAAGGCAGACATTCCTGTCTGTGCCCGATGAACGCGAGTTCCGCTACGGATCCTGCGCACTCTTGCGACCCGGCCGATACCCTTGGCCGGGTTTGTGACGGGATTGTTTCTTGGAACCTTTGCCCAATGGCGGACCACCGGGGCGCTGTTGTCCGGAGGCCGGGGGGCCCTGGGGAGGCTGGCCTTTGGCGGCGGGCTTACCATCACGGGGGATGGTATGCACATACTCGCCGCGGAGTGACTTGTTGGCCTCAGACCGGCGCTTGTCGAGAGCCTCGCGCGGCGGAGTCGCGGGGATCAGCGCATCGCACCCGCTGCCGATCAGGTCCTGCCGCCCGGCCTGCTCCAGGGCCTTGCGTACGTCGAAGTAGTTCTCCGGCTTGAAGAACTGCATCAGGGCTCGCTGCAGCTTGCGGTCCCGCAGGTGCTGCGCGACGTAGACCGGTTCCTTGGTGAACGGGTTGATCCCGGTGTAGTACATCGCCGTGGCGACGTCGAATGGGGCCGGGATGAAGTCCTGGACCTGGTCCGGCTTGTAGCCGTTGCGCTTGAGGAACAGAGCCAGGTCGATCATCGCGTTCAGGTCGCTGCCGGGGTGGCTGGCGATGTAGTACGGAATGATGAACTGCTTCTTGCCAGCCTTTTCGGACTCCTTGTCGAAGACCTCGGCAAACTTCTCGAAGTCATCCGACGCGGGCTTCCGCATCAGATTGAGAACGTTGGCATCGCTATGCTCGGGGGCGACTTTCAAGTGACCGCCGACATGGTGCCGCACCAGGTCCCGCATATATTCGGGGGACAGCCGGGCCAGGTCCATGCGGATGCCACTGGCGACGAAGACCTTTTTGATCCCGGGCGTCTCGCGGGCATCCTTCATCAGCTGGACCAGTGGGGCGTGGTCGGTCCCGAGCAGCTTGCAGATCGTCGGGTGGACGCATGACTGGCGGCGGCACTTCGCCTCGACCTCGGGGCGCGAGCAGCGCATCTCGTACATATTGGCGGTCGGTCCGCCAATGTCGCTGATGACCCCCTTGAACTGTGGGTCTTTAGTCATCGTCTGAATCTCGCCGATCACGGAATCATGGCTGCGAGACTGGATGATGCGGCCCTGGTGCGTGGTGATCGAGCAGAACGTACATCCGCCAAAACAGCCGCGCATGATCGTGACCGAGTCCTTGATCATCTCAAATGCCGGGATTTTCTCCTTGTAGATCGGATGCGGCTTTCGCGTGTAGGGCAGCCCGTAGATGGCGTCCATCGCGGGTTGCGAGATCGGGAACCGCGGCGGAGTGCAGACCACAGCTTGCCGGTCATGAAACTGTACAAGCCCCTTGGCGTTATAAGGATTCGTCTCGTTGTGAATGATCTTGGTGGCTTCGGCGAAGAGCGGTTTGTCGGTCGAGACTTGCTCGAACGTCGGCAGCCGCAGATAGGTTGGCTCCTTCGCGGGGTCGCCAAAGCGATCTTCGGACTCTTTGGCGCCGAGGACGTAAGCCATCCCGCGCATGTCGCGCAGGTCCTTGACCGAATGCCCCGCAGCCATCCGGCGAGCGATCTCCAGGATCGTGTCCTCGCCCATGCCGTAGGCCACGAGGTCGGCTTTCGCGTCCAGCAGGATCGACCGGCGGACCTTGTCACTCCAGTAGTCGTAATGAGCCAGCCGACGCAGCGAAGCCTCAACCCCACCCGCAATCACCGGAACCCCGGGGTAGGCTTCACGAGCCCGCTGGCAATACCCGAGAGTCGCCCGGTCGGGACGCTGACCGATCCGCCCGCCAGGAGAGTACGCATCGTCGTTGCGGACCTTCCGATTGGCGGTGTAATGGTTGATCATCGAGTCCATGTTGCCGGCACTGATCGCGAAGAACAGCCTCGGCTTTCCGAATGTCCGCCACGCATCGGCCGACCGCCAGTCGGGCTGCGAGACGATCCCGACCCGGAACCCCGCCGACTCCAGTACCCGGCCCAGAATGGCCATCGCGAAGCTGGGGTGATCGATATAGGCATCGCCCGTAACGAAGACGACATCGATTTCGTCCCAGCCCCGGGCGCGGGCCTCTTCCATCGTCATCGGCAGCGGTTTTCGGTCGCGCAGCGGACGTTCGCGAGCCGGTAACATCGCCAGCGGATCGGCATCAGCGACCGATAGTATTGGCAGTTGGAATGACACGGAATTTGACATAAGCCTCATAATACCTGCGAAATGAATTCACAACCAGACGTTCACCTCCGGTTTCACTCCCTCGTTGCGTTCGGTGCGTCAACTGCCAGCATGATCCAGTGATCCAACTCATGATGACA
>QWPB01000071.1 GCA_003671275.1 Planctomycetota bacterium
CATCGCAAACCGCAATCCATGAGTTCATTCAGAACCGGTTTCCAGACCACAAGTTCCTCGGTGAGGAAGGGTTGAATGAACAGTCCGGCACCAGCGACTACCGGTGGGTCATTGACCCGCTCGACGGAACCGGGAACTATGTTCACCGATTTCCGTACTACGCTGTGTCGATCGGCTTGGAATGCCAGGGCGAGCTGATCGTCGGGGCCATTTACGACCCCACACGGGATGAAATGTTCTCAGCCATGAAAGGCTCGGGGGCTTTCCTGAATGGACAGGCGATTCGTGGATCGGTCGTGGACAAGCTGCCCGAAGCGATGTGCATGGCCAGCCTGCCGGTGAAGACAAACGGTGAAAGCGCCGCCGTGCGCCGGTTCCTGGCCATTCTCGTCGAGGCACAATCGGTACAGCGCAGCGGGTCCGCCGCCCTCAACCTGTGCTGTGTCGCCTGTGGGCGGGTGGATGGTTTCTGGTCCACCAGCCTGAGCCCCTGGGACATGGCTGCGGGCGTGCTGATCGTGACCGAGGCCGGAGGACGGGTCACTCAAACAAATGGCAACCGCTTCCAGCTGGAAACCCCGGACCTGCTCGCGACAAATGGTACGTCCCTGCACGAGCAGCTGGTCACTTCACTCGGGCGGGTGGTTTAGTGGGACGGGTGGTTTGAGCCCGTCTCATTCTGTTGAGATCCAACGTTCGATCATTCGCGTGAGACGGTCGCCCCGCAATTCAGAGGTTCAGCGATATCGATCGTGAACGGTGCCGCTAATGACAAGCGGCGGAGCGTCTGCACCGCAGCCACTGCCTCGGCGGCACTTCCGCACGGGATGGCGACTGTCGGCCCCCATGATGACTGCACGAAGAATGATGCCAAGGTGGGACACCGCTGAGCCAATTCGCGAATCGCGGGACTGGCGAAGATGCCCCCTTGCACTCCAGCAAAGAACGCTCCCACACGCTGTCCGAACTCAGCCAGCCCCGCCCGGAACTCGGTGCAGTCGCCAGTGTGAATCGCTGGAAGGATCTGCATCAGCGTGATCCGGCATAACCGGTCGGCCAGCGTCTCCGACATCGAAGGCAGGCTGTCGAAAACTGCCCGTTCGCGTTCACCGCAAAGTCCGAATTCGCCCTGCGTCGGACGAATAAGCACGAACCGCCACGCATCCGGGAGGCGGACAGCCGCCGCCAGCGCACCGATCCCCGGTCCGGGGAAACGGCCACCGTCCACGAGAAATCCGCCTTGCAGAAACCCATTCAGGCCGATCGCCGATCGCTTCCCGCGTCCAGTCAGCTGAGCCAATGACAGCGGAACAATCCCGGTCATCTCCCGGGATTGATCCGATCGGGCCATCTGTTCCAGCGCCATCGCCGCTGCCAGACTGAACTGCGTCCCTGAGCCGAAACCGGCGTGCTCCACCGGGGCGATATCGACCTGCCATTCGAGGGGCTGACGCGCGACGGCCGCCTCCGCGGATGTAGTCCGGAGCAACTCCCAGGCAGACCGGACTTGCCGAATGCGAGCGATCTGCGGTTCGCTCGCCTGGCGGTAACACTCTTCTTTCGCGGGTCGAACCCGGAGTGCCATACCCGGCCGATCCACCATCAGGCCGATCCCCCCGAAGGCTCGACCAGCGGAGGCTCCGCAAGCCAGCGGGCCAAAGTGCAGGCGTGCCCCGGTTCGAACGGTAATCGAACCCGTAAATTGCGGATCGTCGATGGAATTCGTCGTCGTCAAGGTCATCCGATTGTGGGGACCGGGGCGACGATCGTCGAGCGACTCTCGTCCCGGTGATTGATATCTACAGATTACTTCTTCGGGCGGAAGGCCATGACCCGCTCGGGATTCGTTTCCAGACGCGGTCCTTCAATCAAGTCCACACAATACGGAATCGCGGGCATCACCGCATCCAGGCACTCGCGAATCGCCTTGGGCTGTCCAGGCAGATTAACGATGAGGGACCGCCCGCGAATAACGGCAGTCTGACGCGAAAGAATGGCCGTGGGCACTTTTTCGAGGGAGACCTTCCGCATCAGTTCGCCGAATCCCGGCATCAGCTTTTCCGCCACCGCTTCGGTCGCCTCGGGCGTCACGTCGCGTGCCGCCGGACCGGTGCCTCCGGTGGTGACCACGACGCAACACCCGACCTGATCGCACAGATCCCGCAAGGTGGCCTCGATGACCGGCTGTTCGTCGGGAATCACCCGAGCGATCGGCTCCCAGGGGGAACAAAGCACCTCCCGAAAGTATTCCACAATGGCGGGCCCCCCTCGATCCTCGTACTCCCCTCGGCTGGCACGATCGGAAACAGTCACAATACCAATGCGGGCCAAGGCCATTGGACAGCACTCCAGAGGAAGAGGAAGATGGAATCAGGCGAGTGTCATGGTGTAGGGGGGCACGCTGCCCGGCTGCAAGTAACCGGAGTGCGTGTGGAGGTTCAAGGCAGACCACGATCCCAAGCCCCCCCTGACTGCGGTTGGCTGGTCGACGGCCCGCACAAGAGCGGGTCGGCCTCAAAAAAGTTCCCCCCAGAGGCAAGAACTGCTATCCGCAAGTTCCGGAGTATTCTAACATTACCAGTAAGTTGCTGGCCACGAGGCGAGAGTGGGCATTCACGGAGTGAATGGGAGAAACGCGTGTTGCAGTATGACTTTGAGCAAAGCGTGGGCTATTGGATGACGATGGCCACACAATCGATCCGCCGGGCCTTAACGGTGCGTTTAGCGGAAGAGCAAATTACATTGCGGCAGTGGGAAGTTCTCGCATGGTTAGCGACGAACCCGGAGCTATCTCAGAATCAGTTGGCGGAATGCATGGGAATCGAGCCCCCCACCTTGGCAGGCGTGGTCACGCGGATGGAGCGAGATGGGTGGATTCTCAAGTCCAACTGCGAAGATGATCGCCGCCGTTGCCGATTGACCCCCACCCCCAAGGCCGAGGAAATCTGGTTGCGGGCGCTCAGTTTGTGTTTGCAGGTCCGCGAGACGGCACTGGCGGGACTGCCCGAAGAAGATCTGGAGACCTTGCGTCGGGTGTGCTCACAGATTCGCGATAATCTGGCAGCGGTCGCCCCCGAGCCGACTCCGAGCCCTGAGGACTGCCCCGACACCAACGCGGTTCGTCGCGAGATGACCGTGCTGCGAGCGATGTAGACATCCCCGTCCGCATCCTGTGATTCCTAACTGAGCCGAAGATGACCAAGCGACGAACCGCAACAACCATGGGAATGGCCGGATTTCTGGCGGCAGTGCTTGGCTGCACGGTCTCCGGATGCAATAAGCCCCAGGCCAGCGAGGCTGCGGCGGGAGGCGGTCCCCGGCCCGCTGCAAAAGTCCGCGTCGGCCTGGTCGTCGAGGAAGAGATCTCGCCAGAGGTTGTCGTCGTGGGAACCGTTGTCGCCCGTCGCACCAGCCAGGTGGCCAGCGGCGCGGATGGAAAGGTGGACGAATTCGCTGTCCGCGAAGGGGATGTCGTCGACGAAAGCCAGCTGCTTTCCACCCTGAATATGGTTACCACGGAGTTGGGGATTCAGGAAGCGGAGAAACTCCTTCAGGAACGACAGTCTGTCCTCGAAGAGATGAAACAGGGAACACGCCCCGAGGTGATCGCGGAAGCCCAGGCACGCATGGAGGCCAATGAGGTCTCGATGCGGATTGCACAGGAAAAATATATCCGGATGCAAAAAATCGTTCGGGACAGCGGTGGCAGCCGGAACGATCTGGATGACGCTCAGGAGAAATCTGAAGCGGCTCAGAAGCTATTCGCCGCCGCCAAAGCCAACTACGACCTGACCGTAGCCGGATCACGGGCGGAACACATTGTACAGGCTCAGGCCCGTCGCGATGCCCAGCAGGATCAGGTCGCCTTTCTGAAGGCCGAGAAAGAGAAACGGCTGACCCGGGCTCCCTTCAAAGGGGTGGTCGTCGCAGAGCACACCCAGCGAGGGCAATGGCTCTCGAAAGGGGATCTCGTGGTGACGCTGGCCGACATTCTGGAAGAAGTTCATGTCGTGGCCAATGTGGATGAGCGTGATCTGCCACACCTGCAGATCGGTTCCGAAGTGCAGGTGGAAGTGGACGCCACCACCCGCAAAATCTGGCCGGGAAAGGTAATCACCATTGTTCCTCGCAGTCAGTGGGAAAGCGGCTCCCGCACTTTTCCAGTGAAGGTGGCTGTCAAAAACGAAGTCGTTCAGGCCGGGGATCGGACGGTCCCGGTTTTAACCGAGGGGATGGCAGCCCGGGTTCGCTTCCGGGGCCCCCAGATTAAAGCGGTGCTGGTTCCGAAAGATTCCATCGTACGTTCAGAAATTGGGAACAAGCTGTTCGTAATTCTAGGAGCGCCCGGAGCCGCCAGTGGCAAAGCCAAACCCGTGGTACTGACAGAAGGGGCGTTCGTTGGAGACAAAGTCCAAGTACTGTCCAGTAGCGATCTGTCCCCCGGAATGCGAGTTGTGACGGAAGGCGCCGAACGCCTGCAGCCGTTTGCTGACGTGGAGATCATGCCGGATCTGATTCCAACGGGTGGGCCCTCCGCAGGCACTCCTCCCGAACCGGCCCCCGCGACCCCGGAAACCGCTCCCGCCACGCCTCCGTCGGCCGCCGATCAGCCTCCCACCGATCAGCCGAAAACAGACGCCCTCCAGAAGCCATAATCGATTCAAACGACTCCCGATACGATCGCTTCAATCGGCAGTGTCCGGCCTCTACTCGAGTGGATGGAGTTCTTATGGAGTCCTCCCCCTCGGACAGTCGATTTTTGCTGAGAGGCTGCGTACCCCCTCTTGTGAGGTCACGGGGTTCGACGTAAGTTGTCATAATCTTGTGATTTCAGTGAGATCTGCCGAGTCAATCGGTCTAGGTTCGAGGAGTCGCGCGTGGTAGACTGGCGCGGGTTGTGGCAATCAGAGCGAGTCGAGCTGACGCGGTTCTGGGGACTGGAATGGTCTTCGGAGCGGCTGGTCGGGGCGCTCATTGACCGCGAAGAGGGCCACTTGTGGCTCACGTCGCCGTTTTCCATCGATCTGACGCCGGAGCAAAATGCCGAACAGGGTGCGGCGGCACTGATCGCCGCATTGACTCAAAAAATGGCTTCGGCGGGCCTCGAAACGCCGATCGTGGTCGTCCTGCCACGCGAAGCTGTCGTCATGCGACAGTTGCAGTTGCCGACCGTTCCCGCCAATGAGCTACCGGATCTGGTGGCGTTTCAAGCTGCAGCCAAATCGTCCACGCCGACCGCATCGCTGGTGATTGATTTTGTGCCGGTTGATGAATCGCCGACAGGTCAGACCACGGTCTTGGCGGTCACTCTGGACTCTCCCCGCATCCAACGGATTCGCGACCTTGTGAGCAAGACCGGACGGTCGCTCGCCGGAATTGAGGTCAGTTCGTTTCTGCTTGCCGAAATTGTTGCCCGGGCCGAAGAGAAGGCTGGAACCGCAACCGTCCCCACGCTGGTCGTGGCCCAAAGTGGAGACCGGGTTGAAATTGCCGTTCTGGACCGCAATCGGCTGATCGCAGCCCATGCCACCTGGCTGCCAGCGGGAGAAGCGAGCCGACACGTCTCCCCGTTGCAGATGGAGTTGAACCGGTGCCTGGTCTCGCTGGACCAGACACATCCAGGTGTCGAAGTTTCGCAGGTCTATCTGATCGAAGAGCAGGCGACGGACATCGCTGTGGGAGCGGCCCTTTGTGAGCGATTCGGGGACAAGGTCCACCGGTTGAGCCTGGAGGGGTTCTGCCCTGATGTGCCCTCCGCGTGGCGCGTCGCATCCGCATCGTTTCTCGGACGGGGGCTGGCCGAAACGGGACTGGTTCCCCGCGTCAATCTGGCGGCACCGCGGCGGCCCCCCGCCCAGCCCGATCACACTCGCCGGAATGCAATACTGGCGGGCAGTGCCGTCGTCCTGCTGCTCGGCGGATTATGGTGGAATTACCAGTCACAAATGTCCGAGATGAACACCGCGTTGGAGGATGCCTCGACCGAATCGGCCAGCATCGCCAAAGACCTGGAAGATGGCAAACCCGATCTGGCTGCAGCCAAGTCTCTGGATGACTGGATCAGCAGTCGACAAGACCCGCTGATGCAGTTGGACGCATTACAGCAGCTGTTTCCGGGCACTTCGACGGTCTACCTGACCGGCCTGAAGTGGACCGCCAGCAGTGGCTCCAAAATCGTGGTGAGTGCCGAAGCCCGCGCTCGGGAACGCGAAGACATCGTCACCCTGGGGCAACAGCTGACGGATGCCGGGTGGAGCGTCAAACCGATGGTCCCGGTGGTCGCCAAACGCGATCCGGACTATCCGTGGCAAGCCAAACTGGAGGCGGAATGGGCCCCCCCGCCCCCTCCGGAGCCCACACCGGGCGCGATCAAGCCCACCACAGCGACGCGGTGGCCAGTGACGGCTTCGCCGGAATCGTGGTCTGTGACTCGGACCGGACTACCTTCCTCTTCCAATCCCCCACTCTAACCCAGGAGTCGTCGCATGGATCAACGCGAAAAACTCCTCGCCGGAGGCTTGGGGGCCGTAGCCGCCCTCTGGATGGGGATCACGCTTTACGAGAGTCAGTACGCAGCCCCTCTGACTGCCAAGGAGCAGGAAGTCACCTCGGCCCAGGATCTGTTGAACAATAATCGGGCCGCCCGCCGCCGATTGGGGATGGCGCAAAAGACCGTCCGCGATTCCCGACGCGACAGCCTGCCACCGGATCGGGTTGATGCTCAGCGGTTGTACGGGGACTGGTGTTATTCGCTGGCGGAACTCAGTGGCTGGAGCCAGCTGAGCGAGAAAACGGAATCGCCGGGCCCGCTGGGCAAGGTGGCCTGGCGAATTCCCGTCACCCTGACCGGCAAGGCTACGCGGGAAGAGATTGCCACGTTTATCTGGCATTTTCAGCAGTCCAATCTGCTCCATCGCCTGGCTCACCTCGAACTGGTTAGCCAGGGAAACGATGGGGACCCCGAGTTCACGGTGATTGTCCGACTCGAAGGAGTGTCGATGAATGACGCTCCCGAGCGGCCCCGCCTGTTTCCGGAAACCCGCCTGGCTCGTGCCATCGACGCCTCCACGCAGTCACTGGAAGTCGAACGCCCGATTGAAGGTGCCACAACTCCCTTCCGTATCCGCATCGGACATGAATTCCTGCGAGTGGTATCCGTTACAGGAAATTTCTGGTCCGTGGAGCGGGCCATCGACCAGACCACGGCGACAGCTCACGAGGGGGACCAATCCCTGCAATGGGCTCCCATCCGCACGAGCCCTCCTGATGCCGAGAGTCGCGACGCGATTACCCAGCGGCTAGTCGCAGACAGTGTCTTTGTGAAACCCGCCCCGGTAATCGAATATCGCCCCAAACTCGCAGTCGCGACGCTTCCCGAAATGACCCGAGGAACCCCGTGGCAGGCCCAGCTGAAAGCCGAAGGGTGGAACCCCCAATGGCCCGCTCCGGTCTTTATGGCCGCCGCCGCTCCTGCCGGGATGACCGTCAGCCCCGCCGGAGAAATGACCTGGACTCCCCCGCCGGAACTGGCTGCAGGAGCCTTCAAACTCCGAATTTTGGTCAAAGCGGGTGACCTGACACAGTTCGAGACGGAAGTCGCCGTAACGCTCCGCGAGCCGAACCGACCGCCGAAGTTCATTGCCGCAGCTCCCCTGAACGCTTTTATCGGACAACCGCTGTTGTACTCGGTGAAAGCCGAGGACGAGGACGCGGGGACGCGACTGAGCTATGCCCTCATCGGCACCATCCCGCCGGGAATGTCGATCGATCCTACGAGCGGGCTGGTGAACTGGACACCCCCGGAGACACAGGAGCCAGGGGATGTGGCGATTCAGGTTTCTGTGACCGACAACGGGGTTCCCGCCAATACCACGACACAGGAGATTCGTGGCCAAGTCGACGACGATCACGCCCAGTTCACGTTTCTGGTGGCCTGCATCGATCAGGGTGACAGCCGGGTCGCATGGCTGTTTGACCGGCTGGCCAACACAAAGACCGAAGTCAAAATGGGTGACAAGATCAAAGCCAGCGATATGGAGTTCTCGATCGATTCGGTGGACAGCACGGGCATCGCCATCCGTGGTCCCCGATCCCGATCCCGGCTGGAACTGGGGCAACACCTGCGGCAGGCCAAGGCTTTTCCGCCCGAACCACAAACGCCCCCCGTCCCACCGAAATCGGTTCCGCTGACAAAGCCCACGAACTGAATCCCTTCCGATTTCGTCCGCAAAGAGTCTCCTGTGGGGGGCTCTTTTCTATTTTTTTATGCAATGTTTTGATGTCTGGGGCGTCCAAGATATGTCTTGTCTCTCACTCTCCTCTCTCTGGGGTAGATCATGTCGCATCCAAGGGCTTTGGTACTACTGCTGATCGCGATCGCCGGAACCTATACATGGGCACACTCGGAAGATTCGTTCTTCAATCCGGCGAAAGAGATTCCTCAAGAGCAGCCCGCCGCTCCCGATGATCCTCCCGGCGGAACATTCCCAGCGGTGGAAATCAGCGAGCCAAACTGCATTTTGACCTGTCCAGGGCCTCCCGCAGCGACGCCGCTGCAGGCCACCCAGATCCATCGTCATCAGCTGGTCCAGTCACTGCAGGTGTTGCAGAATGCCTATTGCCGGAATGCCCAGCTGGATGAAGCCTTGGCCATTCGTGAAATGATCCGTGAGCTCCAGAGCCAGTCGGAACGGGCAAGCCAGTTGCCGGTCCCCAACGATACGGTCTATGTGGTCCCTTCCTTACCCAGCGAACCCGTCACCTCCGACGACCTGCGCTCGCTGCGGGGGCAGCATGGAGCCGTGGTCTATCGTCGCGTCACGGGACAGCTGACAGGCTCAGTCTGGGGAGGCGTGAATCGGATTTACACGGATGACTCCACCCTGTCGACAGCTGCCGTCCACGCGGGGGTGCTGGCCCCCGGTGAGACAGCCATCGTACGAATCACGATTCTGCCGGGACAGGATTCGTATTCCGGAGAAACCCGGCATGGCGTCACCTCGCGACCGTGGGAATCATTCGGCGGCAGCTACCGCATTGACGGAGCCGGGCAAGAGCTGTCGCGGACCGACTCGCTACAGGGCCAGGATCTCCCCCCATTTTCTGTCTACACCACGGGTAACCTGACAGGGTCGGTTTATGGTACCGGGACGTACACCGATGATTCTGACATCGGCACAGCTGCTGTTCATACCGGGTTACTGAAACCCGGAGAGTCTGGTTTTGTGATGGTCACGCTAGAAGGGGGCAAGACCACTTACGAAGCCTCCACTCGGAACGGTGTGACCACGTATTCCTATGGACAATGGTCCGGGAGCTACCGGCTGTCCGCCTACGAGGCTCCGACCTTGTCCCAATGAGTTGCCGATCCGTGAGTGGAACCGGTCACACTCCAGCAGCTAGCACTTCCCGAGCCGCCTGAACCGTGGCGGCGATGTCCTGCTCCGTGTGACACGCGGAGACGAAATTGGCCTCGAACTGGCTGCACGGGAGGTAGATGCCGCGTTCCAGCATGCCGTGGAAGTAGGCGGCGAAACGCTTGGTGTCGCTCTTCGCAGCTGTGGGGTAATCGCGGACCGGCTCACCTGTGAAGAAGAGGGTGAACATGCTGCCGCACTGGGCCACCGTGTGAGCGACCCCGGCGTCACGAGCAGCCTGCGCGAGACCTGCCGTGAGGGATTTCGTTTTCGCTTCGAGAGCGGGGTAGGGGTTGGTGTCGCGGAGGGTCTTGAGTGTGGCGAGTCCGCTGGCCATCGCGAGCGGGTTGCCGCTGAGGGTGCCGGCTTGGTAGACCGGGCCGACGGGGGAGATGTGGTCCATGATGTCGGCTCGGCCTCCATAGGCCCCGACCGGCAGACCACCGCCGATAATCTTGCCCAGCGTGGTCAGGTCGGGCGTGATCCCGAACCGCTGCTGGGCCCCGCCGTAGGCGAGACGGAACCCGGTCATCACCTCGTCCATGATGAACACCGAGCCGTGCTTCGTACACAGGTCGCGGACCGCCTCCAGGAACCCCGGCTCCGGCAGCACCACCCCCATGTTGCCGACCACCGGCTCCAGGATGATCGCTGCAATCTCCGTCCCGCGCTGAGCGAATGCCTGCTCCAGAGCGGGCACATCGTTGTAGTGCAGCACCAACGTATCCGCGACACAGCCGGGCGTGACACCGGGACTGTTCGGGACGCCGAGCGTCAGGGCCGCGCTGCCCGCCGCGACGAGCAGGCTGTCAACGTGCCCGTGGTAGCAGCCCGCAAACTTAATAATGACGTTTCGCTTCGTGAACCCCCGGGCGAGGCGGATGGCGCTCATCGTGGCCTCGGTGCCGGAGTTGACCATCCGCACCTTCTCAATGGACGGCACCGCCTGGCACACGAGCTCGGCCAGCTCGGTTTCGGCGATCGTCGGAGCGCCGAAGCTGGTCCCCTTCTGCAAAGCCGACTCAATCGCCGCGATGACTGCCGGATGCCGATGCCCGAGGATGTGCGGCCCCCACGACCCGACGAAGTCGATCAGCCGGTTCCCATCGATGTCGAACAGATACTGCCCATCGCCGCGATCGATCAGCGACGGATGCCCCCCGACCCCGCCAAACGCCCGCGCAGGGCTGTTGACCCCACCAGGAATGGATTTCTGGGCACGGACAAATTCAGCTTGGCTACGAGTGCGTGGCATAGGTGGGACGTTGATGGTTGAGGGTTTAGGTTGATCGACAGGAGGTTAGCCGTCGGGCTGGCTCGACGAGTGCATACCTACGAAATGAAGCAGGACGGACCATTGGGCCCGTCCTACCTTGGGAGTCT
Source organism: Planctomycetota bacterium (assembly GCA_003671275.1). Classification (GTDB taxonomy): domain Bacteria; phylum Planctomycetota; class Planctomycetia; order Planctomycetales; family Planctomycetaceae; genus TH-plancto1. Next base: position 10,800 of record QWPB01000071.1, read on the forward strand.
CCGGGCGTTGACGCTTCCGGATAGCCACTTCTGGCTGACTGCTGAAAGCCGATCGCTGACAGCTTCTCCCGCTACTTCGCCGCCGCGAACCGCTTGGCGACTTCCGCCCAGTTCACGATGTTCCAGAACGAAGTGATGTAGTCCGGACGACGATTCTGGTAGTTGAGGTAGTAGGCATGTTCCCACACGTCCAAGCCCAGAATCGGGGTCTGGCCTTCGGAGATCGGGCTGTCCTGGTTCGCGGTGCTGGTCACGACGAGGCCGTGATCCTTGGCGACCGACAGCCACGCCCAGCCGCTGCCGAAGCGGGTGGTGGCGGCAGCGGCGAACTTTTCCTTGAAGGCGGCGAAGGAGCCAAAGGCGGCGTTGATGGCCGCAGCCAATTCACCCGTCGGCTCACCGCCGCAGTTCGGACCAATGACGGTCCAGAACAGAGCGTGGTTCGCGTGACCACCCGCGTTGTTGCGGAGAGCGGTGCGAACCGCCTCGGGAATCTTTGTGAGATCTTTCAGCAACTCTTCAACCGGCATGTTGCCGAGTTCTGGATGGCTTTCGAACACCTTGTTGGCGTTGTTGATGTAGGCCTGATGATGCTTGCCATGGTGAATCTCCATGGTCTTCGCATCGATGTGCGGCTCCAAAGCGTTGTGTGCATACGGCAGTGCGGGCAGTGTGTACGGCATGGGGGCCTCCTGAGGGGCAAACGGCTGTCCGCAGAGCGAATCTCGAAAGAGGTCGCAAACGGACAGATGGTGGTCAATTCATCCACTGTGCATTCTAGGCAGTCCGGGGGAGGCAACAACCGTACAGCCAACCGGGAAGCGGCTTTACAGAGGAACCACTGAGCCTGACTCGCCCACCGGAGAGGGCCTGCGGCGGTTAAAGACGTGTGCCGATCTGATAGACCAGCAGGGCCGCCAGATACGCCAGTGCGGTCATATAGACAAAGGTCACAACCGGCCAGCGCCAGCTGTTGGTCTCGCGGCGGATGATCATGAGGGTCGCCGCACACTGTGCACAGAGGGCGAAGAAGACCATGATCGACACCGCCACCGGCAGCGTGAACAGCGGACGTCCATCGGGCCAGGTGGCTTCCTGCAGGGCATCGGCAAAGCGAGCCTCTTCGCCTTCGTCCGCGACCTCGCTGCCCAAGCTGAAGATCGTCCCCATCGTGGCCAGCACGACCTCGCGGGCGGGAAACGACGCGATGACGGAGACACCGATCCGCCAGTCCCAGCCCAGTGGCTTTACGAGCGGTTCGACCCAGTGCCCTGCGCGACCAAGGAAGCTGGCCTCCAGCAGCCGACCGCTTTCGACGTGGAGTTGATCACTCACCATGTGGATCTCCTCGCGGAGCGTCGGATGAATACTATCGGCCCCCAAGCCATCGCGATGCGTTTCGAGGGCGGCAAGCTGGTTCTGCAACTCGCGCTCTTTTGCGTGATCCATCGGGAAGTACGCTGCCGCCCACACCAGCACGGACGAACAGAAGATCAACGTCCCGGCCCGCAGAATAAACGCCTTGACCCGGTCATAGACGCGATAGGCCACGATCCGGAGGGAGGGCCACTTATAGCTGGGTAATTCCATGACGAACGGCGGCGTTTCCCCTTGAAAAACAAATTTGCGAAGCACCCACGCCACGGGAATAGCAACCAATGCTCCCACACTGTACATCAGAAAGAGGACCAGCCCCTGGAGTGGAATGAACTTCGCAACATAGATGGGCGGCACGAAAGCGGCGATCATCAGCAGGTAGACCGGCAGCCTCGCGGAGCAGCTCATCAGTGGAGCAATGAGGATCGTCAGCAACCGGTCTTGACGGCTTTCAATCACCCGGGCAGCCATGACCCCCGGCACCGCACAGGCGAATGACGACATCAACGGCACGAACGATTTACCACTCAACCCCAGCTTGGTCATCAGGCGATCCATCAGAAAGGCGGCCCGAGCCATATACCCACAGTCCTCCAGAATCGCGATAAAAAGGAAGAGCAGGGCGATCTGCGGCACGAAGACCACCACCGAACCGACACCGCCAATCATGCCATCGATCACCAGACTGCGAAACGTGCCGGGTGGCAGGATCGCTTCAACCCGCGACGCGGCCCAACCCTGAACCGTCTCGATCGCCTCCATAAACGGACCTGCCCAGGCGTAGATCGACTGGAAGACCAGAAACATCACCCCCACAAAAACCAGCAGGCCGCTGATCTTGTGGGTGAGGATTCTGTCGAGCTTGTCCGAGGTCGTGACGCGCGGAGCGGCTTCTGAACGGGTGACCACATCGGTCAGCTGCTCGCGAATCCACTGGTACCGGACCCTGGTCTCGATCGCCGGAACGCGGCAGCCCTGCACCGCCAGTCGGGCACGGGCCTCTGCCAGGATCGGCAGCAACTCGGGCGACAAGGCCAGAGCGAGCTTCTTCTCGCTCTCTCCCCCCACATCGAGCAACATTCGTTCGAGCAGGAAGAGCGGGGGAACCGAGCCAAAACGGTTCTGCATCCACTGACTCAGTTGGGCGATTTCCGAGTGGAACAGATCGGGAAACACGGGACGACGGGAATCCGCTGTGGTCCCCATCACCTGGCGGATCGCGGCCTTGAGTTCAGCGATTCCCTGATTCTTGTGCGCACTGGTGGCGACCACGGGAACCCCCAGCCGCTCCGACAGCAGAGTCTGATCGACGGTGATTCCGCGACTTTGGGCGACATCCCACATGTTCAGACAGAGTACGACCGGAACCCCAATCTCACGAACCTGAGTGAACAGGTATAAGTTCCGCTCCAGGTTCGCGGCATCCACAATACAAATCACCGCATCAATCTTACCGACATCCGCCTGTCGCCCGAGCAGAACGTCGACCGAAACCATCTCATCCAACGACCGGGGAGAGAGGCTATAGGTTCCCGGCAGGTCGACGAGGGTGGTCTTCACCCCGGCGTCATCAAATGTGCCAAGCTTCTTTTCAACGGTACATCCCGGGTAATTGGCAATCCGCGTATGCAGTCCCGAGAGCGCAGTGAACAGCGTGCTTTTGCCGGTGTTCGGGTTACCAATCAGAACGACAGTAGGCATAGAGGCAGCGGGGAAAGAGGACCAGCGGAAATAGCGATACCCTGTGTCGATTGACCGGGTGCAGACGCGGAGCAGGGCCGCTACGGTTCGCAGGGCGGCTCCACGGTCACACGTCGCGCTTCATTCTTGCGAAGCGACAGCCGATACCCCCGGACCGAAAATTCCAACGGATCACCGAACGGGGCGGCTCCGAGCAGTTCGATCTCCTCGCCCTCGATCAGCCCCATTTCCATGAGCCGCACAGCCAGCGTATCGTCGCCGCTGACATCCAGAATCCGGGCCTTGGCCCCCATCGCGATCTCATCCAGCGTCACGACACATCTCCAGACAGATCAACTCCTGCGAATCCGTCCGGCCACTGGCTAGTCGACCAACTCGACGATCACGGTACAGTCATCGTGCGGACGGAAGCACAGCCGCTGCTCACCCAGTGCCAGAATCGAGGGGTTGCCTTGCTTCACCATTCGCAAGGTGACACCAACTCGCAATCCCATTTCGGAGAGCCGATTACAACAATCACACCCGCCGCAAACGTCAACCACGCGGGCGAATTCGCCTTCACCAAGCATGTCGAGTGGGAGTTGAACAGCTGTGACCATGAGGGCCTCTGTCGCACTTGAGATTCAGTCTCAACATCGACATCTTAGCGGCCTGGAAGACGCAGGGAAACCGAAAAAACAGAATTTCCTGCGATAAAGGAATTGATTTCCTAACCTTGGCTTGCCGTGAATGCCCGGCAAATAAGTCCACTGAGCCGCGCATTTAATGATCGGAGACTGAGATGCCCAACACGTGCTGGGCATCTTTGATCCCCCTGACATCGTCATTATTGGAGAATTTGATGCGTCGTCTGCTGCTGGCTGCGTTGGTCCTGTCCTGTGGAGTGAGCGTTCAGGCGGAAGAGAAGAAGCCCGAAGAGAAGAAGAAGCCTGACCCGGAAATGGTCTTCAAGAACAAGGACAAGGACGGTGACAAGTCCTTGACCGAAGAAGAGTTCGTGGGCAAGCAGAAGGATACGGAAAAGGTCGAAAAGGCCAAGAAGACCTTCGCTGCCAAGGACAAGAACGGTGACAAGAAGTTGAGCTTCGAAGAATTCAAGGCTCAGCCGGAAAAGAAGAAGAAGGATTAGTCCGCGTTCGCGCGGAGCTTCCATCCCCAAGACAATCGTCGCATATCGCCCGGTCGTTTCCGACCGGGCGATTGCATTTGACCGTCCGATCAACCCGCCGATGGCGACTGACGCGCGATCACGCGATGGAAGTGCAACTCCACTTCCCGATCAACCACCCGCCGCAGCCCTTCCGCCAGACAGGTCGGCTCGTGGTCGGATTCACCGATTTTCACGATATCCGCCAAGGGAGTGCCCGGACGCACGCTGAATGTGCTCTGATTGATAATCTGATTCCCCGCGTCCAGGTCCGGTACGATGAAGTGAACCGTGGCCCCGTAGGTCAGCATGTTGCACTTGAATGCATCGTGATAGGGCTTGAACCCCGGAAACGGCGGCAAAAGACCGTGATGCAGATTGATGATCCGGCCTCCGGCAAACTCCCAGCAAATACGGGCTGGCATCACTCGCATGTAACGGGCCAACACCACGTAATCGACATCATATTGATCGATCAACTGGGCCATCGCTTCGTAATCGGGCTCGCCATCGGAGTCTCCGATGTTGTGAAACGGCACATCAAACTGTTCCGCCAACCCACGGCAGGCATTTCGATTGCCGATCATCACGGCCGCAGTGGCCTTCAACCGGCCATCGCGAATATCTCGCAGTACTGCATGCGACGTTTCACGGCGAAAGGTCGTGCAGAGTGCCAAACGGGGCGCCCGCCGATGTTCATCCCGTGACCAGGTCCGTACCGACAACCCCTTCGCCTGCCCGATTTCATGCATCCGCTGACGCAATTCGGCAACCGGCCCCGCCTCGTCCGGCCAGTCGATCCGCAACATCATCGCAAACAACCGCTCCGAGTCATGGTCGTACATCTGGATTTCATAAATGTTCGCCCCGGCGGTGGTCACATGATGCACGATCGGATCGGCCAACCCGCGATTGTCAGGACCAACTGCTGTGAGGATGACTTGCATGACGAAGACTCAGGCCAGGATTCGTTGGAGGCGGGTGAGTATAGCAGCCGCATCCGGAGAGGGGAGATCATCCGTCCGGCGGTCGCCATTCGCTACAATTCCAGGCGTGATCGCTGCCGCAGACTGGAGTTCCCATGCACCTGTTACTTTCCCCCGGGGCCCAGCGGGTCGTCGACCGACTGCTGGAACAGACGGTCACGGCGGGGGGGTTCGTGCGTTCATTGTGGGCGGATGAGAGCCGGGCGTACGAGCTGCTGCGAGGGGCTGGTGTCACCGATGAGGGCGTCGCCCGCGTGGCGCTGGTCGATAACATCGAGTGGTCACTCAACGATCTCCTGCAAGCCGCACACGGTTTGATCCAGCACGAAGGGCGGGGAAGCGAGATCCGGACAGAACACCTGCTGACCGCCTCACTGGACGTTGAACCGATCTGCCATGTCCTGACCCAGATGGGTGTCGCCGTGGCGGCGCTCCGCCACCAGTTGAATGCGCCCCGGGTGCTGCTTTCCGTCCCCCTGGAGGCCAACATTCAGTTGCGGCCGGCAGTCACCGCCCGTACCGAGTCCGTGTCGATCGCCCGCGTGCTTGATGCCGCCGCCAATCGCTGCCGGGAGGGGCTGCGTGTGGTCGAAGACTATGCCCGAATGATCCTGAACGATGCGCATCTTTCACGACGGATCAAAGAGACGCGGCACGCACTTGTTCCGTGGCTGTCGCGACTGGGCGTCGATGATGCAATCTCGGTGCGAGACACCCCGAACGATGTGGGGACCGCGATCCACACGCCGTTCGAGATGGCTCGCCCCAGCTTATGGTCGGTGGTGATCGCCAATCTGAAGCGGGTCGAGGAATCGCTCCGCACCCTGGAAGAATACGGAAAAACCCTCGACACCACTGCGGCAGCGGCCATCGGCCAGCTGCGGTATCAGTTCTACACCCTGGAAAAGGCCCTGCATACCACGCATACCGCCGTGGACCGGCTCGCGAAATGTCGACTGTATCTGCTGGTCACGGACAGCCTGTGTCCCCAGGGCGCGGGACCGGTAATCAAGGCCGCCCTGCGCGGCGGCGTCGATGTGATTCAGTTGCGAGAGAAAGGGATGCCGGACCGGCAGTATCTGGAGTTGGCCCGGCGGATTCGCGGCTGGACTGCGGAAGCCGAGGCATTGTTCCTGGTTAACGACCGTCCGGATTTGGCGTGTCTACTCGATGCCGACGGAGTTCACGTCGGACAGGACGATCTTTCGGTCGCTGATGCCCGGCGAATCGTCGGCGGCCATCGACTGGTGGGAGTATCCACCCATCAGATCATTCAAGCCCGCCAGGGAGTGCTCGACGGTGCCGACTACCTGGGGGTCGGACCGGTCTTCCCCTCGCAAACGAAGTCATTTGCCGCGTTGGCGGGCCTCGATTACGTCCGCGATGTGGTCGCGGAGATCGCGCTTCCCGCGTTTGCCATCGGGGGGATCGATCAGACCAATCTCGACCAGGTGATCGCTTCGGGAATCCGCCGGATCGCTGTCAGTCGCGAAATCTGTCAGGCCGATCACCCCGAGATGATCGCTCGACGGCTCAAGGACCGGCTGGAGAGTCCCGATTGAGCAGGCCGCCTCAGCAGCCCGCCCCCATCGCCCAGGGATAATTGGTTCGCCCGATGATTTGTCCGACAAGATTGTCGGACGTGCGAAATACCGTGCTTCAGGCGATGGGCAGAGCAGGGGGCGTTCGGTCCCTGTGAATCGCAGTCTGGCTCTAAACAGTCCGTTGAAACACCGACACCCATAAAAAAAGAACACCCTGCGTTACCGCAGGGTGTTCATGGACAACACCGTCAAGCCCTAGAATTAGGGATTTTCGTCGGCCGGGGTGTCACAAGCGATGTCGCACTGATTGTCGTCGCAATCGTCATACTTGTCCTCGAAATCGGAACCGTAGGTGGCAGCGTGCACCTTATTGCTGACCTTGTCGTTCTTCGAGAAACCGGAGAAGGTGTAGCACTGGTTCAGTTCACCGATGGCGTCAGCGACGTCATTCAGTTCCGAAACCACAGCGTGCTGGACTTCGCTCAGGCCAACGATCAGGCCGATGACGAGCAGCGTAGCGACGAGGACGAGTTCAGCGCTGATGATGAAACCAGCCTCGTCGTTGAGCAGTTGACGCAACATGAGAGTTCCTTGTTCTGTAGAGTTCTGAGACATGAGCTTCAAATCGGTGACTGATTGGCCAAACCAGACGACTGATCCACAACAACCTGACGATCCTGACCGAGTCTGATCCACCCGTCAAAACCCGTTGCCGAACGGCACAAGCCCAACCGTTCTTGAATGTCAGCACAAGCTGGACACTCACACTCCCGCAGGTAGTGACGGAGGAATTAGCATGTGGCGTTCCGGAGACAGCATGATGCTCCAAAACCACTTGAGCGGAACAAGCGGGAGATCCGCAAAGTCAGAAAAGACGGTGTAATCCAATCCCCGTTATGGACTTATGAACGCTCCAACAACATATTAATTGTATCAATCACTACAATCAGATCCGTAACCCCGTCTGTTGATTATTTCAGAACCTGAGAATTGCACTCCACCTTGGAAACCGAAGCGTTTAAGGGACCGCACAGCCTGCCAGCGCCAGCTGTTAACAATGATTGACACACACCTGCCAATTGACGGATTGCTTCGATTCAACCGGTACAATACGTCGGCCAACCCGTTCACTGCGGGGACTCACTGAAAGTTGTAATCGGGATTCGTCCGCGAGAAATGCACGGGGCTCAATCCCACATTGGTCTTCAGGGTCGTATAAGCGTAATCCTCGACCAGCGGTGGATCGACGCTGGCCTGCTGCGGGAACCCGTAATTCTGTACCCGGAGCGGTAGACCTGTGGACTTTTCAATGAACAGCCGCGTCTGATGATACGGAAACTGTTTACGGGGACGCGGGTGCGTGGCCACCAGCACCTCACACGGGATCTGGCCCATCTTGGCATCCGGGAAATACTTGACGTCGATCTCCCCGTACTTGGACTCAAATTCCCACTGCTGAATCACCAGTTCGGCCAGTCGCTCGATTCCCAGGTCATTCACCGGGTGGCGGGCCTCGGCCAGCACCCGAGGATCGCGGATGGGCAGGTTCAAGGTCCCCGCCAGGGACTTCAGCCCGGGCCCCTCATGCACAATCAGATTGTCCGGGTCTTGTGCCTGATCATAGAGCACTTCCCGCCCTTCGTTCGGGGCGGCATAAACCATGTACACGGAAAACGGTTTGTGTCGCACTCGAATCTTCATCATCTGGGTCAGCATCTGCGACCCAATGAGCTCCTTCTTCGTGAACGTCCCTTCATAATCGTTCAGCGCCGCCGCCTTGTCTTTGGCCTTCCTGGCCAATGCAATCGCCGGAACCAATGGATGTTCCGCAACGGAAGGCTGTGCAGCCCCTGGCGTCGGGGGGGCCTGGGCGTACAGCGGCCCCCCGGCCAACAATGGCAGGCACAGCACGAACGCTGCGATTCTCATTAAGGGATCGTTCACCGTGGACACTCCCGATCACGGACTCTGAAGCTGCTTGATATCATCTTCCAGCTCGTTGACCTCGGCCACCGCGACCGCTCCCAGGACAACGCCGGTCACACCCAGCAACAGCAGGGAGGTATTCACGGGATCCAGAAAGCCGTACTGAGCCCGAACCGTTTGATTCGGAGCATAGGCCATATCCAGTGACCGAATCGCCGACTTGGGGGCCGACTTGGCCTGCCACACGCGAACCGCAGCCAGCTGCTTTTCGACTTCCACCTGGTAGGCACCAGGAGCCACGCCCGCAA
>QWPB01000119.1 GCA_003671275.1 Planctomycetota bacterium
GCCCTGTACCCGGCCCTCTCCAGAGAGGGCCGGGTAGAGTTCTTATGAATTCTACGAAGGGACGTGGCCAGGCGTCTCGCTACTTCTTTTCCGGCACGGTGGCCTCCTTCAGCGTGGTCAGGTATTCGACCACGTCGGTCATTTCCTTCACGCTGATCAGTTTTTGCAGATCGGCGGGCATCAGCGAGACGGACTGCTTGATCTTCTCGTCGATCTCGGCAGCCTTGAAGGTCTTGACCAGTCCGTTGATGTCCTTGATTTGCGTTTCCGCGTCCGTGCTGCTGACGAGCAAGCCCGCGAAAACCTGTCCATCGACGGTGGTCACGGTCCACTGTTCGAAGTTGTGGCTGATCCCGGCGGACGGGTAGAGGATTGATTCGAACAGGGCTTGCTTCGACAGTTTCTTGCCGATCTCGGAGATGTTCGGGCCGACCTCGCGACCGATGCCGTTGACGATGTGGCACTTGTTACAGGTGCCGGTCGTGTTGAACACGATCCGTCCGTTGGCCACATCGCCGGTCCGCTTAGCCAGTTCGGTCAGCGGGGGGATCGGCTCGGCGTCCTTGCCCGGGGGCAGCGGGTAGAGCTTCACAGCCAGTTCCTTGATGTCGGGCCACTGCACTCCGTGGAGCGTGGCGGCGGTGACATCCTTCAGTTCGGCGGGAACCTTGTTCTCTCCGGCCAGCTTGGCGAGTTCCTGGGCTCCGTAGCGGATGTTGCCCATCGCCTTCGCCGCAGCGCGACGAATGTCGATCACCGCCTTGTCATCTTTGACCGGAGCCATGAGAAGACCCACGGCTTTGCCATCAGCTGTGAGTCCGAGGACGGTCACGGTGGCCAAGGCGCGGGGAGCCTCCCCGCTCAGAGCTTTGCGGAACAGTTCCCACTGTTCTTTTCGCAGCAAGGCGGTCGCGGCTTCCACGCCCAACTGCTGTTCAGGATGGGCGAGCGCCAGTTCGAGCAGCTCGGGGTACTTGTCCGTCAGATTCATCGAATCGACGAGGCGGATGTAGTTCGTGGTTCCCTTCTGAGCGGCGAGGACGCGGTCGAGTGCGGCCTTGTACTTCGGATCGGACGCGACATTGCCGCCGAGCCGAGTGATCGACTCGCTGGCAATGAGGGCCTTGCGGGGAGCATCGCCGGCATGCTCGGCGAAGGCCAATTCGGCAATCGCCGTCTGGACCGACTCCCCGCTCAAGAAGTCAAACGCTCGGAAATAACGCGGCAATTGGGCCACGGTCGTGGCTGGGTCCGCGATGATCTTGGCAAGAGCTGCGGCGGACTGGTTGCCACGTGACCGCCAGAGGATGTCACGTCCGGCTGCTGAGTTCGGGTCGCCGCCCGCTGCTTTCCAGGCATCGAGCATGGCATCCCAGCGCCCATCGGCCGCGATGCCGAGAGTCTCCAGATACCAGCGATCCTGGCCATCATACTGCTTGGCGAGGACGGCCCACGCCTGGGCGAGGTCGGGCACCTTTTGGAAATCGACTTCCCGCAGACCGACCAGCAACTCGCGCCGCACGGCGGGCGACGGGTCTTCGAGGTTGCAGACTTCTCCGATTTCATCGGTGGTCAATCGCCCCACAAGCTGTCGGGCCAGACGCACCGCCGTACAGCGGATGTCGGCGTCTTTGTCTTGCAGTGCGGCCTTGAGGATGGCCAGTTGTTTGTCCTTGTTCTCCTGCTTGCCGAGCAGCCACAGGGCGCGGGCGCGGTAACGAGGATTGCTGTCCTTATAGAGACCGGTGAGCGCCGCTTCGGCCTTGTCGCCCATCGCATGCAGAGCCTGCCACGCGAGGTAGCGGGCCTCCATGTTCGGACTCTTGAGGGCTTCGACAGCTCCCTCGGCAGTGGTGAAGTCGTACTTCGGACTGGTGTACTTGGCACCCGGTGTCGCGACGCGGAAAATGCGTCCTTTATCGGCATCGCCCATGCGGTGACCGCCGACGCCGGGGTCGTACCAATCACTGATGATCAGCGAGCCATCGGGAGCGACGCACACATCGCTGGGGCGGAACCAGTTGTCCCGCGCTCCGTGGAGGACGTTGACCATCTCGGCAGTGTAGCCCGCACCGACTTGCTTGGAGGGGTAAGCCCGGACCACGTTCGGTCCGGCGTCGCAGTGGATCGGCTGGCCGCGGAAGATTTCAGGAAGCATGTCCCCTTCGTAGAGGCAGATTCCGGTGGGAGCCCCCGCTCCCGTTTGGAGCAGGTTCGGCATCACGCCGGGGTCGTTCAGGTGCCAGTGCCGCCGGGGGATCTCTTCTTCCCATCCGGTGCGGTAGGCTTGCCACCCGGCCCCGGTCTTCTCGTCTTTGTATCCGTAGTTACCGTACTCGACGACGTAGTTGATTCGCACGCCGCGGTTACCATCGTCGTCGTTGTCCGACTGCCAAATGCCGCCGAACGAGTCGACGGTGACTTCCCAATTGTTGCGGAAATTCCAGGCCAGCGTCTCGAAGTTCGAGCCATCGAGATCGCAGCGGAAGATCATTCCTTCCTGATATGGCTTGCGGCTGTCATCGACGACGTTGCCCATCTTATCGACGATCGGCTTGCCGTCCTTGTCGCGGATGTGCTGGCCCGCGTTGCCGAAGTTGAAATAGAGCTTGCCGTCAGGCCCGAAGATGAAGGCATGAATCCCGTGGTCATGCTGGGCCCCCGCAATGCCGCTGAACAGCAGTTGCTTTTCATCGGCCTTGAGGTCGCCGTCCTTGTCGATGAAGTTCCAGACCTTATCGCCGACGGAGACGATGACGCGGTTTCCGAAGACGCCGATCCCGTGCGCGGTATCGACCTCGTGGCCTTGAAAGAAGACGGTCGTCTTGTCGCTGACTCCGTCGCCGTTGGTGTCTTCGAGGACCAGGATGCGGTCCCCTTCCTTACGTTCACCCAGCCGGTGCCGGTAGTTCACGACCTCGCAGACCCAGACGCGACCCAGATGGTCGACATCGATATCGCTGGGGCTGAGCAGTGTCGGCTCGCCCGCAAAGAGTTGGGCTTGGAGTCCCTCGCCCGCGTCGAGTTGTGCCACGGCATCGGCCACTTCGCGGCTGCCCCCGCCGCCGCCCGACCCGCCACTGGCTACGGAGGCCAGAACGCTCTTCGGAGGCCGCTGCGTGTAGATGTGGAACTGGACCGTGGAGCCGATCCCCTGATTCGTTCCGCCGTTGTCGAGGCCGCCTCGCACCTTGAACTTGGTGAAGGCGTGACCATTCGGCAGGTCGAACTCCAGGATCGAGTTCGCGTGAACGCCGATCCCATACTCGACGGGCTTGCCGTTAATCGACAGATTGTCCCCGCCCGCATTCTTGCCGACTCCGGGGTTGCCCCAGTCGACGGAGGCACTCTTCCATTTCAGATCGGTGAGCTTCTTTTCGCCAGCGGGGCCGATCAGTCGCGGCTCGGCCCAGTCCGCCCAGTCGGCTCCGAATCCGTCGCCGCCATCGGTGACGACCAGGAACAACTGCTTGGCTCCCGTGATGTCAGCTTCCATCTCGACCGCGTGATTCGGGGTCTTGACGGAGACGACGGGGGTGGTGGCTGCGGCCTTGGTCTGGGCATCGCCGGTCAGTTGGTCAGCGGCCTTGGCGGGAGCGGGGGCTGCTTGGGCGGAGCCGGGTTTCGGCTCGTCCTGGTTGGCGTCCATCTCGTCGTTCGAAGGCGTTGACGAAGCGACGCCATCCTTCGGCACATCAAGGCCCGCCGTCCAGGCGATGGCGTTCAGCACGACCTTGCGGAAGTTGTCATTCTGCCAGTTCTGGTGATTGTGACCACCGGTGAAGCCGAAGCCGCGGCCCTGGCCCTCGGGCCGTTCATAGGCCCAGGCCAGATGCTGTGGCTCCTTGCGTTCGAGGACTGAAGCTCGCACAAACGGGTTCCCGCTGTGAGGTCCATCGCCACGGCTCAGCGTTTCACGCGGCGGCATGTCGGTCAGGATCGGAGTGACGTTTTTCATCTCCGGTTGAAACCGCATGTGGTAGTACCACTCGTCATTGATCTCGAACGGCTGCACGCCGCGCGCGATCGGATGGTCCGGGAACTTCGCATACTTGGCAGTCCAGTGTGGGTTCACCGAGTAGTGCGGCTCGAAGTAGCCTCCCATCCAGCTGAGGAACTTATCGCCGCACGGCCCCTTGGTGGTCTCGACCGCATAGTGGATGCAAACGAGTCCCACATGGTGCGAGTCGACATGCCGCTGGAAATCTTCCAGCCGATCGTTGAGGTAATGTCCCCCGCCGCCATCGCAGTACGACACCACGGTGTCGGCGTTGTCGAGAGCCGTCGGGTCTTTCGGCCAGCCACTGCGGTAGACGGTCGCCACCAGCGGGAGACCCGATTCGTTGATTCGCTTGGCCAGCAGCAGGCAGCCCGCGTTGTGCTCGTGCGAGCCCCAGCCGTGGCTCGGGCGACCGGCGATGAACACGACTTTCTTCTCTTTTTCCAGCTTGTGCCGCTTAATGCGGATGTTCTTGAACTGCACCTTCTGCGGTGGTCCCGAGTGCATCTGGAGTGCCAGCAGCCCAATGCGGTCGGCTTGCTTGTTCGGGTCTTTACCAGGATCCTTCTGATCGTCGAACAGCTCGGCTGTCACCTGACCGTTGATCTTGAGGGTGATGTGGTTGCCTTGCGCGGTGATCGAGTAGTCGTGCCATTCACCGGCCTTCACATCGACGGCTGTGCCGCTATCGGCTTCGGTCTTCTGACCATCGACGGCGATCGTCACCTTCTTCCCGCGCGGAGCGAGCGGCCCGCGACCGGCCTCGTCATAGAGAGCCCCCGCCCACTGACCGGCGAGGTCGATGTCGGCCTGATACCCGACCACATGTCCATCGGGACGAATCTGGCCTCGGAACTGAATCCCGCTGTTGGCCTTCGCCATATCACCGCTCAGCTTGAACTGCAACCGCAGCTCGAAATCATCGACCTCGGCATTGTCCCAGACCAGGAACGTGTTGTGACCGAGCGGCTTCTCAGCGGTCGATTCACCGGTGATCGCACCCTCTTCGATTCGCCAAAATCCCTCGTCCCCAGTCCACGGCTTCCAGCCGTCAAAGCTGGTGCCATTAAAGAGGGAATGAAAACCAGTTTCATCATCCGCCGCGTGGACGACTCCACTGGCCAGCAGAGCGAGGCCGATTGCCGCGCTCAATAAACGTGCCATCGATTGCATGCGTTCCCATCCCTCAAAGGAGTTTGCATCAGGGTGAACACCCACGGGAATAGTCTAACGCATCAGGGGTTGATTATCCCAGACTGCGGGGAAGCGATTCAGCTGGCCGACTCCTCCGGGGGCGTCCTATTCAAGCGACGGAGCTTCCGGGGGATTCGAGCTTTTTCGTGGAATCGATAAACATTCCAGTCACTCCCGCCACGAAGAACGCGATCGCGTAGATGGCGAAGGCCCCATTCCAGTTATTCTTGTCGGGGCCCAGTACCCTATCGATCAGCGGTGGTGAGATTGCGGCTCCAATGTTGCCCCACATGTTGCTCCAGCCGAGGATGGCCGCCGTGTGGCGTCCTCCGACATCCTGGCTGTAGGCCCACATGGGAGGCGAGCTGAAATCGGTGGAGAACGCCACGATCGCGAATAGCACGATGGCCCCCGTGGTGCTGGGCGGGTAGAGCAGCATCAGGCCGAAAGCGGCTGCGCCGATGAACCGGCTGAGCCCCACCGGCCATGATCGTCCGATGCGCAGACCGCATTTGCGGGTCAGCCAGTCAGTGGCCCAGCCGCCGGCGATCATACCGAACCATCCGATCCACAGCGGGATCGAAGCCAGCATTCCCCGGACTTCAAACGGGACCAGATGCACATCACGCAGATAACGCGGCATCAGGGTCACCAGAAAGACCCAGCCGATATTTGTTCCCAGCTGGGAGATACTCAGGTTCCACAGACTGGGGCTGGTCAGCATGGCCTTCCAGGGAAAGGCCGATTTTTCGCGGGTGTCCTCGGGCACCCCGCCTGTAATCAGATCGCATTCCGCAGCGTTGGCCTGTGGATGCTGCTCAGGGCGATCACGAACGATCCAGGCCCAGACCCCCGCAGCCACCAGCCCGAGGCTGCCCAGCAGGACCATGACCGGTCGCCAGCCATTGGCGTAGACCTTCCGTACTCCGGCTGGACAGGCTGCTTCCAGCAAAAGGCGGTTGAGACGGGTTTGTTGAGCTGCGTCCAGCGAATCTTTTCGCCAGAGACGCCGGGCTTCGCTTTCGACGGGGAGATTGCGGGCCTGTTCCGCTGTGAGCCAGGCCGGGCGATTCAGGGCGGCATTCAGTTTCTGCTGCAGCGCCGTAGCGGACTCGGGGGACAAGGCGGATGCCTGGGGCAGGGGTTTGTCGCCGAATTTCCGTGTAGCCGTGTCCACAGCCGGGGCAAGCGATGGCACCTGGGGCGAGAGTTGCTGATAGATGATCGCCGCCGTGGCTTGCCGGGCGAGGACTTCGTCGGTGGCTTTGACCAGAGGTGTCTGGCTGAGCATCAGCTGTTCGAGGACATACTCGGAGTTGAGCAGATCACCGGGTTGCAGCAACGAACTTTCCGGTGTTTTGGGGGGGACCATGCCGACGATGAGCAGTGACACGAGGATCGGAGCGATGGCTCCACCGACACGTCCGCCGAGGGCAATGACACTGCTGACGAAAGCCCGCACGCCAAAGGGAGCCCATTTCCGAACAACCGCTGCACAGGTGGGATACGCTCCGGCTTGTCCCAGGCCGACAGCGGCACGCACCAGCAGCAGTCCGGTAAACCCTGCGACCAGCCCCATTGACGCTGTGAATCCGGACCAGACCAGAATGTACAGCGTGAGCATCCATCGTGACCCAAAGCGGTCCGACAGACCTCCGGAGGGGACTTGAGCTAAAGCGTAGGCCAGGAAGAATGCAAACTGCGCCCAACTGATCTGGTCATCACTCAGATGCAAGTCCTCGCGGACGAACTGCTCTGCGTAGGACAGCATGAACCGGTGCAGATACAGGAGCACCGCGACCAGGAACGCAATCCCCAGAACGATGTGTCGCATCCGGGTGGGGGTGGCCGACAAGTCGGCGGTCGCGGTGGGCGGGGCCGTGGACATCGTCGTCTCCTGCTTGGCGTCATGCGGATCGACGGCGGGGCGCTCCCTGATCCTGTCAGGTTCGCTGCATGGGACGTGTGTCCCGCCGATCACGGGGAAGTCAGTGGCCCGAAGACCGGATTAGATCAGTTCGCTGATCGGCAGGCCATCGGCCAGGATCGGCATCGGTCGTCCGGCGTGGTCGAGGAACGCCTGGTCCGGATCAATCCCCAAGTGCTGATAGACCGTGGCCCACAAGTCGCCGGGGATCAATGGGCGGTCTTTGGGGACTTCGCCCTTGCTGTTGGTCGATCCGACGGCCTGACCCATTCGCAGTCCTCCCCCCGAGACGATTAACGACATGGAGCTGGGCCAATGGTCGCGTCCGGGTTGCATGACTCCGGTCTGAGACCCGATTGAGTTCTCTACACGGGGGGTGCGTCCGAATTCGCCCGTGACGACGAGCAGGGTTTTCTTGTCGATTCCTCGAGCATAGATATCTTCAATCAGGGCGGTGACGGCCTGATCGTAAATGGGGAATCGGACCTGGGCATCTTCCCAGATATGACAGTTCACGGCGTGGGAGTCCCAGTTGTAGACTCCTTGTTTCAGGGAAGGAACGCCAGACTGGTAGGGGTTTTCCATCACCAGTGTGACAAAGCTGCAACCGGCCTCGACGAGGCGACGGGCGAGCAGCGCTCGCATGCCCCAGGCATGCTTGCCGTACCGTTCCTTGACGTGTTCCGGTTCTTTCGAGAGGTCGAATGCCTCGCGGGTTCGGCTGCTGGTCAGCATTCCCATCGCGCGACTGTTGAAGCCATCCATGGCGTCCATCATGCCGGACCCGTCGATCGCGCGGCGGACCTTGTCGAAGCCATTCAGCAGCAACTGACGATCGTTCATTCTCTCGGACAGGCTGTTGTCGAGAGTGATATTCGGGACTTTGAAGTCGGGCTTGCTGGGGTCACCGGGGACACTGAATGGGACGTAGGCAGGGCCCAGATAGGCCGAGCCAAACGCGAAGACATCAACGCCATCGCGTCCCGGGTCGGTCATCGAGATGTAGTTGGGAAGGCCGTTCTGTCGATGCTCACGGCACTTCGCGACAACAGAGGGCGCTGCCGGGTAATCGTTAATGGTGTCAACGGGGCTCTTGGGGTCTCGCACCGCCATGAATTTTTTGTGCCCGCCTCCATGGTCGGCGAACGTGTGTGAGATCGACCGGATGATGCTGTATTTGTCAGCACATCGGGCATGAAGCGGCATCAGTTCACAGACATCCATCCCGGGAACATTGGTATGGATCGGGTGAAAGGCCCCCCGATACTCCGCCGGGGCATCCGGCTTCATATCGTACATATCCAGGTGTGGTGGCCCCCCGGGCAGCCAGATAAAAATCACCGAGGTGTCATCGCGTTTGCCCGATGAGTCTGCCCCTTGAGCCTTCAGCCGCAGCAAGTCTGCCAAGCCCAGTCCGCCCAGACCGAGCGCTCCTATTTGAAGGAACGACCGCCGATTGACAGGACCGGGACAGACGTTGACGCGAGGGTGAGCGGCACTCATCCAGCTGCGGGACATCTTCGTCTCCAAGATTCATGGAATACGTCGTACAGACCATGCAGCTTATCGGACCACAGGCAAGGGATCAATCAGTGTTGATCTTTGCGGCAGGATTTCCGTCGAGACGAGAGTCGGCGAATCGTTACACCCGGAATCGCCATGGGGGGCGAAGGGGCGTCAGGCATCATGCTGTCCCATTTCATCTGTCACACACCAGAAGTGTTTCATTCTGGTGAACGGCTGATCGTTGAAGGGTTGGGGGCTTGGAGGGAGTGCGTTGTTGTGGGTGTTGCGGGGTGTTATTTGACAGGGCCGGGAGACTCAGCGGATGCCTGGTCGATCGTGGTTTCGGAAGGAGATGCGGGGTGAGCTGCTTCGAAGATCATCGATTGTCGGTAGGCGTGGACGGGGCCGGGGGGATCTTGTTTCGGGCGAACCAGTGGTAATTGAACCGGGCTTCCTGCCAGCTGGATTCGGTTGTGAATATTCCCTGTCTGGAAGGGGCCCGCTCCGAAAACCCAGTAGTCATGGGCTGCGGATTGTCCCAGGGAAATCCCCGATTGCCAGGCTCGTTCGCGAGTCACTCGGTGGTAGGCGAACGCCGCCACCTTCACGGCGGCGACGTGGTCCTGCCGTTTCGCGATGGATAGCTCCGGGATACTGGGCAGCAAGGGGACACCATTGCCGCTGGCGACCGCCGAAGCTGCGGTTCCGATGCCGGAACCGGAGGGGACCCCATAAACCATCTCGTGCTGGTCACCGCCGAGCACTCCCAGGCGGACTTCCACGACAAAGTCAGACATGTCACGGGTTTCCTGAATCAGCAGACCTGCGGAAACCATTTGTTGTCGGACCGAGCTGATGACATACTCGGGATTCACAAACCCGATCCCTGTAGGGGTTTTGGGGCTCTGGATGTAAGTCGTGTCCAGAAAAACCTTTTGACCAGTGAGTGGCGTGAAGTCGATTCGCGACACCGATCGGTCGACGGCGTCGGAGGCGACCATTTGATCGGTCGCCGTCGCCTGTTTCGTGGTTCCACAGCCTGCGAAACTCACCAGACCAGTGGCGATTCCGATGAGTAGCAACCCCGACGTACCCCAGCACAGGCGAGGCTCTCCGTTGAACGGCGGACGGATCAAGATGGATGCATGGGATCGCATGCCGCCAAACTAGCAGAATACTGGGAGATCACGAACAGCCAGCCCGTCAGTAGCCGGGCCGACCGGCGGATTCTGCAGCCGCTCGATTTTGACGTGGCCCGGTCTCACGACCGGGAACTACCTTGACGGTCGGGGGGCGAAATCCCTAGTCTCCCGCGCGGTGGTCATTAGTGTTTCAACCAGTCCAGCGGTTGCCGCCGGCGGGCTGTTAACGCTCTCGACGCAATAACGAAACTCAACGGCGGACTCTTGGTGTGCGATCTGTCTTCGCACGAGATTCGCAAGGGCTCACAGATTGACGGTTGGATTCATGGCTGAACTTGTTGCTCCTCATGGTGGTTTGTCCGAGCCGGTGTGCTGCACAGTGGCCGCGGGCGATGTCGCTGCGTTCAATGCCGAGGCGGCGGGCCTCGTCAAGGTGCCGGTCTCGCAGGCCGACCTCTCCACGGTCTATCGGTTCGCCGATGGGACCCTCAGCCCGCTCAAGGGGCCGATGACCTCGGCGGTTTATAACCGCGTCCTCGATGAGTCGGTCATCGAGAACAACGGCCAACTCTACGCTTGGACCATCCCCCTCGCGTTCCCGATCACCGCCGCCCAAGCCAAGGAACTGAAGGCCGGCCAGAAGGTCGCCCTCACGAACCCCGCCGGCGAAGTCGTCGCGACCCTCGATGTCGAAGATGTCTACGCCTGGCCGAAGCTCAAGTACCTCAAGAGCGTGTACCTGACCGACCGGATCGACCACGCTGGGGCCAAGATGGTCCTCGAAGGGGAAACGAACAACACCCACCTCGTCGGCGGAACGATCAAGGCCCTGCCTCAGCCAAAGAACGCCAAATTCGGCCAGTACGTCCTCACCCCGCGCGAAGTCCGCAAGCTCCTCGCCGAAACCGGTTGGAACGCAGCTGTCGCCTTCCAGACCCGTAACCCGCTGCACCGGGCTCACGAGTACGCCCTGGTTTACGGCCTTGAGACCCTGATCCGTCAGGGCCTGAACGCCGGAGCTGTGCTCAACCCGCTGATCGGCGAGACCAAGGGTGACGACGTCAACGCCGAAATCCGCATGGAGACCTACGAGAAGCTGATCACCGAGCGCGCCCTGGGCGACGGCGACAGCGATGCAGCTCTGTGGGGCCCCCGTAAGGAGTCGGTGCCGGACCGCGTCAAGCTGCTCGGCCTGGACATCAAGATGTTCTACGGCGGCCCGAAGGAAGCTGTCATGCACGGCATCTACCGCCAGAACATGGGTTACAGCCACATCATCATCGGACGCAAGCACGCCGACGTGCCGTACTCCGATATGAGCAACATCTGGGGCGACTTCGACGCTCAGGAAATCTTCAAGAACCTCAAGGGTGACCTGAAGATCAAGACCGTCAACGTCGGCTTTGCCGCCTACTACGAGTCGTGCGGCCGAGTCGATCTGTGCGAGCTGCACAAGGACGAAAAGCCCGTCTCGATCAGCGGTAAGGACGTCCGCAACACCCTCCTCAAGGGCGAACCCGTCGACCCCCGCGTGATGCGTCCGAGTACCAGCCGCATCCTCGGTGCGGCCATGAAGACAGCGTAACAACGCGGCCTTCAATCCAGGAAAACCGAAGGGATGGGCCAAATGGCTCGTCCCTTTTTTATTCCTGGGGAGGCTCCCGCTCGTGCAAGGGTTCCGTCGCATGTGGTATCCTTGATGTGTTGGCGTCGGCTCCGACGGTTCATTCACTGGGCTTCTCAAAGGTTCGTTCCCGATGCAATATCTGCTGTGCGTCTTGTGCGCGTTGACGGCTGGAAGCTGGCCGCAGTTTCGGGGGCCGAATTCCGATGGGCATGCGGTAGGACAGGCGACTCCGCTGGAGTGGTCGGACACGAAGAACGTTGCTTGGAAGGCCCCGATCAACGGGCTGGGGTGGTCTTCGGCCTCGGTCGTGGATGGCAAGGTTTTTCTGACCACCGCGGTTCCCCAGGGAGACGGACTATCGTTGCGGGCTCTGGCCCTTGATGCCACGACGGGGAAAACGGTCTGGGACCGCGAGGTGTGGGCCGTCGACAAGGCCCCCGCCATTCATGCGAAGAACAGCCACGCCAGCCCCACACCGATCGTTCGCGACGGGGCGGTCTATGTTCACTTTGGCGCACTCGGCATGGCCCGGCTGGCGGCAGCCGATGGAGCGATCCAGTGGAAGAACAATGAGTTGGTCTACTCGCCGCTGCATGGAAGCGGCGGGTCGCCCGTGCTGCACGATGGAAAGCTGGTGGTCGCTTGCGATGGAAGCCAGAACCCATTCGTCGCAGCTGTCGATGCCGCGACAGGCAAGATTGCGTGGAAGAAGCCGCGATCAGTCGAAGCCCGTATCAGTCACTCGTTCGTGACCTCGACGGTGGCGGTCGTCAATGACCAGGCCCAGGTCTTTTCACCCGGTCCCGATCACTTGGCAGTGTATGACCTCAACGACGGGACCGAGTTGTATCGCGTACGGGCTCCGGGGTGGTCGGTGGTACCGCAACCCGCAATCGGGCATGGGCTGGTTTTCTACAACCACGACTACGACAACCCCGAATTGATGGCGGTGAAGCTTGGCGGTAAAGGCGATGTCACTGAATCGCACGTTGCGTGGCGAATCAATCGAGGAGCACCGAGCACTCCGTCGCCACTGCTGGTGGGCGATGAACTGTATTTCGTGTCGGACAAGGGAATCGTCTCGTGCGTCAATGCCCAGACGGGTGATGTCCATTGGACGGAGCGGTTGGGCGGGAACTTCTCCGCGTCACCAATCTTTGCCAATGGCCGCATACTCTTCTTGGACGAAGACGGCCTGGCGACATGGGTGAAGGTCGGAACTCAGTACGAAGTTCTGGGCACTAACGAAGTCCCGGGGCGGACTTTCGCCACGCCCGCATTTTGCGATGGGGCAATGTATCTGCGGACTGATGCGGTGTTGTACAAAATCGCGGAATGACTTCGTCGCTACCGAGTTTCCCGGCTGGTTTCGTAGCCTGCCGACGCGGAGTTACTCCGCGTTCAGGGTGGCCAATTCCACCACCTCATCGGTCGGACCATTCTTTTCGAGCTTCAGGCGGAACCCCACTTTGCGGTTGCCGGGCCAGGTATAGACAGCGTAGTCGCTGCCATCTTTTGTCTCCCGCGTGGTCTCTGGATTGCCGGACAGCAGGGCGGCGACTTCACTCAGCTGGAGTGGTCCTTGGGCGGATTCCGGATCACGAGATCGGAGAGCCTCCGTGATTTTGGCGATCGATTCGTCGTATCCCACAACCGCTTGCCGCTGTTTGGCGAGCCACATGCCTCCGGCGATCAGCACCGCCAGAAGGATCAGCCCGAGAATAATGGAGCGGACGGGGAACCCGTTGCCGGAAGAGGTGGACTTCTTGGATTTTTTCTTCTTGCCGGTCGACATGGGGACTCATTCCGCAGAGGGGGAATCGAAGTGAGTATCATAGCCCTCCCGCGTCGGTGGAACAGCTTGGCCATCAGGGTTGCACCGGAACGGCTCCGGGGACACCATACCGAGAGCAGTCTTTCCAGGGAGTGGCATCATGCGGATTATCGGTTCTCGACGGGCATTTCTCGTGGGGGTGGCAGGAGGCTTGATGGCCCGCACCTGGGGGATGGCGGCTCCTGCTTCTGATTCGTCGATCGAAATCCTGGAAACCCGAGTCATCAGTTGGAAACCACCGCTGTACCATGGGTGGCCGACGCTGATGCGTCGCAGTAATGGAGAGCTGTTGTTGGTGTTCTCCGGGGGACGCGAGTCGCACATTTGCCCGTTTGGGCGGCTGGAGCTGATGCGATCCAAGGACGATGGCCTGACCTGGGGCTGGCCGCAGGTGCTGTATGACGGACCAATCGATGACCGGGATGCCGGGATCTGTGAAACGTCGAAGGGAACGCTGCTGGTGACGACGTTCACGTCGCTGGCGTATGCCGATCGGCTGTTGCAGGCGGAAAGGCAGGCCCCGGGGGAGCCGGGAGCCTTTACGGAACTGCAATTCAGGGAGTGGATTGCCGCTCATCACCGGCTGAGCGTGGAGCAGCGTTCGCAGGAGCTGGGCTGTTATATGCTGCGGTCGACGGATGGCGGGGTGACATGGTCGGCTCGTTATCGTGTACCGGTCAATAGTCCCCATGGTCCGACCCCATTGCGGGATGGGCGCGTCTTGTATTGCGGGGTGGCGCTCTGGGAGACGCCGCGGCGGGTGGGTGTCTGCCAGTCCATGGATGATGGTGTTACCTGGTCATGGCTGGCGGATATTCCCGCGCGGCCTGGAGACGATCCGCGGCAGTATCACGAACTGCACGCGGTGGAGGCGGCCGATGGACGGATCGTCTGCCACATCCGGAATCATAATCCGGCCCACACCCAGGAGACGTTGCAGTGTGAGTCGACGGATGGCGGCAAAACTTGGAGCGTGCCTCGGCCCATCGGTGTGTGGGGGCTGCCGTCGCATTTGTTACGGAGGGCTGACGGGCAACTGGTCATGTCCTATGGACATCGCCGGGCTCCGCTGGGGAATCAATGTCGGATCAGCGCCGATCATGGGCAGACATGGGGCCCACCCCTGCGGATCAGCGAGGACGGAACCAGTGGCGATCTCGGTTACCCCAGTACCGTACAGATCACCGATGAGACGTTTGTCACCGTCTGGTATGAGCGGATGGAGAACTCGCCACTGGCCCAGCTGCGGCAGGCCCGCTGGAGGCTCCATTCGTGAGGCCCCATCACGGGTGAGATGCCTTGAGTGGACTTCCTTATGGAACCCACTGACTGGCCCGTAACCACTCTTCGCAGCGTTTCGGCCAGGTGACGACGACATTTGGGCCGGGACGCATGCCGTACCCGTGTCCGCCTTTGCTATAGACATGGAGTTCGGCGGAAACTTTGTTCCGCTTCAGGGCCAGAAACATCTGCACGCTGCTGTCAGCGGTGACCCCATCGTCATAGGCATGAACCAGAAACATCGGCGGCGTTTCTGCGGTGACAGGCATTTGTGGTGTCAGGGCCGTCTGATCTTTGGTGACCAGATAGGCCGGATAGATCAGGCATGTGAAGTCCGGGCGACCGGACAGCTTGTCGATGGCGTCGATTTCCGGGTAGTCCACGGTGTTGTGGTGCGTGGAAGCCCAGGCAGCCAGATGGCCGCCCGCGGAGAACCCGAGGATGCCGATCTTCTTTTCGTCGAGTTTCCATTCGGCGGCCCGGCTGCGGACCAACCGGATGGCGCGCTGGGCGTCCTGCAGGGCTGCCATTGGATGTTGATCTTTGGGGGCGTCGGGCCGACGAGGAACGCGGTACTTGAGAACGATTCCGGTCACGCCCAGCGTGTTCAGCCACTCAGCAATTTCGGTGCCCTCTTTATCCCAAGCGAGGATATTGTACCCGCCGCCAGGGCAGATGATGATGGCCGTTCCGCTGGCTTTGTCGGGGGCTGGCCGAAAGACCGAGAGCGTAGGCTTGGTGACATTCCCGACTCGCGTGGTTGGCGGGTTCTCTCCGGGCTTTGTCTCGGCTGTTTCCGGCCCAATGCCACTGGGCTCCCCGGGAGCCGCTCCAGGCCAGACATCGATCACCAGCGTCGGATCAGCTGCCGAAAGGACGGCAGAAAGACTCAGGAACAGCAGGAACGAGAGCGCTCGCATCATTCACTCCAACAGGGAATTGTTCCCCTTCATCGTGACGAAAGCGTCACTCGCTGTCACGCGAGACGACAGCACCGCCGAATCTTCTGTGTGTGTCAGAAAAGTCGGCAGTTGCCAGATACTGCCCCTTTACTTCATCCATTTTACTGCAACGGAAATAAGGTGAAAGACACATTGATCGCGGGAGAGGAGCAGGAGACCCCAGCTGTCGGCTTTCGTGGAGCGGAGGAATAACGGTGCGGGCATCTGTAGATGTCATTCAAGTTGAGATCTGTCCCTGAATGGTGCCGAACACCTGTTAATGTCGCTCCTTGTTATTCCGCAGCCCAGACGCTTCAGGCAGCGTCTGAGCTACTTTCAACAGACACGCCTAATGCGTCCCGATGTCCGCTGGGGCGATCATGACGCTTCATGTGTGGTTCACGAATCCGATGATCCTGGGGCGGAGGTCGCCGGGGAAGAGGAAGAGCCAGTCTCCGGCGAAGCTGTTTTTATAGGTGTCGTTCGCGAAGTCATCGTGGACGGTGCCGGGTCGGACGGCGTCGCTGACGAGCAGATGGAGGCCGTTCAGTCCCCCGGCGAACGCACCGGTCAGGTGGTCGATCCGCGTTTGAACCGGAGTCAGGGTGGCCCACTCGGTGCGGATTGCCAAGAGGGCGGCGATGTTTGCATCGTGATCGGTGGTGCCTCCGATCAGGATGTCGCCGCGGAAGTTGGCGCGTGCTTCCGCTTTCAAGGTGTCGGTCCCCAGCCCGCCAATCAGCACGTTCCGAGCTCCCGTCCCGGTCAGCGTGTCGTTGTCGGCTCCTCCGAGCAGTACGCCATGGCCGGTGATCGTGTCGTTCCCCGCTTCACCGAACATGACGTTCACCCCGATGAGGCCGAAGAGTTTGTCATGGCCAATTCCGCCGTACAACGTGTCATCGCCACCTACGCCAAGCAGCGTGTCATCCCCCGCCTGGCCCAGAATCAGATCGCGACCGCCGCCGCCGGTAATCCTGTCCTTGTGGGTGCCGCCATCCAGCAGGGACGGGAGCAGGATGGTGTTGGCCACGCTGATCGTATCGTCTCCCGCCAGTCCGAAGACCGTGATCCGCGAGTTCGCGGGCAGCAGCGGACTGCGAACGCGATTGAAGGTCACCACATATCCCGTTCCGCTCTTCGAAACATGAATTATGTCATTGCCGTTCGTGCCGGTGACCAGCAGCATTGTCTGGCTCGGGTTCTCCGGGTCCGATACCGACAGCACGCTTCCCAAGGCCGGTTGCACCACATTCACCAAGTAATCCTCGACCTCTCCATCGTCCGCAGCTCCGTCCGCCGCGAGACCACCCGCCGTCGACAACCGGAACCGAGCTGCTCGCTGTCCAGCGACAGCCCCGTCGGGAACGGTGAACGTCACGAGATTCGCTCCGGCCTCGACCGCCAGTCCACCGGACGGAGTGATCCGCTCATCGGTGTCGAAGTCGCCGTCGCCGTTGAAGTCGATAAACGCATCCAGCAGGCCCGCCTGTGACGCGGTGACATTGGCGGTCGCTCCCAGCTGGGTGTACAGCGTTGCCGGGAACAGCACGCCATCATCATTGGCATCCAGATCAGCTCCGACCCCCGGCTGACCATCCGCATCAGCCGTCACAGCCGTTCCCAGGAACAGATCCCCCACCGTATGCCGCGCCCCATCACTGGCCAGCAGCGTGCTGTACGTGTCGGGCAGGTCGCCGTAGTCGAAGGTGATCTCGTCAACATCGGTCACAATGATTGTGAAGACATCGAAGAAGCTATTGCCCGCCGAGTCTTCAACTTGGACCGTGACTTGGTGCGAGGTGTCGGACTCATGATCGAGCAAGCTGCCATCGGCTACCACAATGTCGGTTCCTTCGATTTTGAATCGGCCCGTGGCATCGTCGGTGAGCGTGAACGTGAAGGTTTCGCCCGTATCAGGATCGATGGCGGTCAGTCCGCCAACGAGGGTGCCATTCGGGGCGTTCTCGGCCACACTGTTGGCCGACAGGGCAATTCCGGTGGGAGGCCGATTGACATACTCGAAGGCTCCCATGTCGACGATCCCGCCTTGCATGCGGTTAAAGCCTACCCCGCGCTGGTCGGTGGTCAGCGCGACTTCATTGGCGTCATTCGTGCCGGGGAGGCCGTCATCACCGGGGTCTTCCGCGAGGGCGTTGCTCCCGGAATCGAGGGCCACGCTGCCGGGCAGCAGAGCGTGGGTGAATGTGGGGCCGCCGTTGTCCTGCAGCGGGCCGAGCTGCGGGGTGATTACGCCCGCGACGGCTGAGTTGCCGACGAAGTTGCCATTCGCATCGCCATCATAATCATCTGGGACACTGGTACCTTTGTTGTCGCCAATCAGACTGTGCGAGACGGTCAGGGTGCCGCCTTGATAAATGTCCGGAGCGGTCCCATTGTCAGAATTCCCGGCGACGATCGAGTTGTCGACGGTGATGTTCGTTCCAGAGATCGCCCCACCGATTCCCATGGGAACTTGGTTCTCCGTCAGTGTGCTGTGGATGACATTCACATTGAACGCATAGACCCCTCCGCCATTGGAAAGAGACCCCGCCGCTGAGTTGCCACTGAGCGTGCTGTTCGTGATGGTCACGCGACCAGCAGCTCGGATGGCCCCGCCATCGGCCACAGACCCCGTGGTGGAGTTGCTGCTGAGCGTACTGTCGGTCACAGAAACGTTACCAAAGAACGAGTAGATGGCTCCGCCATCAGCCCCTGCCCCACCAGTGGTATTTCCGGAGAGCGTACTCTCGATCACCGTCACATTGCCATAGGCGAACATGGCCCCCCCTCGGGAATTGTCCTCCATGGTGAAGTTCCCGCTGAGCGTGCTGTTGTTGGTCGTTATTTCTCCAGCGGAAATGATGGCTCCCCCCCAGGCATAGATTCCCGAGGTGAAGTTTCCACTGAGCGTGCTGTTCGTAATCGTCGCGGTGCTGCCATTGGCGAAGATCGCTCCCCCATCGGCATAGCGTCCCGAGGTGGAATTTCCACTGAGCGTACTGTTCGTGACCGTGACAATCCCAGTGGCGAGGATCGCTCCCCCATCGGCGGATCTCCCTGCCGTGGAGTTACCGCTCAGCGTGCTGTTGGTGACAGTCACGTTGCCGCCGTGCGTATAGACCGCCCCGCCATCGGATTCAAGTCCCACCGTGGAGTTTCCGCTGAGCGTACTATTAGACACGGTCACGTTGCCGCTGTACGTGAAGATCGCTCCGCCACTGGCATAGTCCCCCGAGGTGGAGTTTCCACTGAGTGTGCTGTTCGTAATTGTGAGATTTCCGGAAGACAGCATCTGGACGGCCCCGCCGTCCTCGCCGGTTACTCGTCCGTTTTGCAGTGTCAAACTGTCCAGCGTGAGATCGCCGGAGGCAACATGATTTAAGATACGCGAGCCTGACTGGGCATCAATCACAGTGTTTACCGCCCCATTTCCGGTGATCGTGACCGTGTCGGTGGAAGTCAGTTGACCGAGCGTGAGTAGTAACGGGGTTCCATTCAGGGCGGCATCAAACGTGATGGTGTCAGCCCCGGGATTCATGTTCGCCAATCCAATGGCTTCACGTAGCGAGAGATCGCCAGTGTTGTAGTTGCCATCCTCTTCGTCGGTCGCCGTGTCGACGACGAACGAAAGACTCTGAACCTCGAAGGCTCCTATGTCGACAGCCGCTCCGAAGCTCCGGGTGAACGGAGCCCCGCGCTGATCGCTGGTCAGCCCCAGGAGGTTCACCCCAGTATCGATCGCGGGGCTACCCGCCAGCAGAGCCATTGTCTGGGTCGGTCCCCCGTTATTGGAGAGCGGGGCGAGTTGTGGGTCCGATGAAGTGACAATGCTCCCGTCAAAGTCGGAATCCAATTCGATCAGATTATTCGTACCTCCGGAAACACTTGCCCCGCCGTTGATGGCGTTGCCGACGAAATCCTGCGCCCCATTGGGGGTATTGGCGACAATACAACTCGTCATATTCAGGATGGCATTAGCGCCATCGCCCAGATTGTAGACGCCCCCGCCCCCGTCGTTGGCCGTATTCGCCGCCATCGTTGTGTTGTTGATGGTCACCGTGCCGGTGCGATTGAACAGTCCGCCGCCGAGCCCCGAGCCTGTATTGCCCCCGGTCCCGCCTTGCGCGGTGTTGCTGGTCAGCGTGCTATTGGTGATCGTGACGGTCGACCCGGTGTCCGTGAAGATGGCACCGCCCAACCCCGCGCCCCCGCCGCCCGCCCCGCCTTGAGGATAGCTGCCATTCGCGCCCGCTCCTCCCCCGAAACC
>QWPB01000193.1 GCA_003671275.1 Planctomycetota bacterium
CCATTCTCCATCCGTCACGTCGCTGGGATACGACCTCCGTGTCGTGCTCATCCCGTAACATCAGCAGCATCCACGAAATAAGTCAATAACAGGCTCTAAAGATATCCGTCCGATTATCCAGTTCATGCGAGTCCCCCCGGGCTTGCTCGGGAGACATATATCGCACAGTCCCGGAAACCGTATTTCGATCGGTGACCAGTTCCCGCTCACGAATGGCCAGTCCGAAATCGGTCAGTACTGCACTTCCATTGGCTCGCAAGAGAATGTTCGCGGGCTTCACGCGCGATGAATCAAATTTTTCATATGGGCATGCTGCAAGCCCCGCGCCACGTCGATCACCGTCGAAATCGCAAAGTCGATCGACACGGGCCCTTGCCGCAGGCGATTGGCCAGGGACATCCCATCGATATATTCAGAGACAATGACACAGGCGTCGTCGAACTTGGTGATATCATAGATCTGAACCAGCGCCGCATGTGACAGAGAAGCGGCCTTGCGAGCCTCCTCCTGGAATTGTTCAAAAGCCTTCGGGGTGGCGTATCGATCTCTTCGTGCCAGTTTGATCGCGACCACCCGGTCCAGTTCGGGATCAAATCCTTTCCAGACTTCCCCAAAGCCGCCGCGTCCCAGAAATTGGTCGATCCGATAGCGACCAATGCTCTTTCCAACCAGTGTATCCTGGACCAGTTGATGAGTTGTCGCGTCCGGAGAGGGAGACTCAGTGGTGGAATCTCCCGATCGATAGATCGATTCATCCGCTAAATAAATCGTTTCCCATTCAACAAATACTTGCCGGATCTCCTCCGCGAATTCCTGGTACAACGGCAGGTAATCCGTGATTACGGGGCGTTCCCCGGTCACACATCTTCGTCGGATGTCTCCCCGCAAGAACTCGGAAAAACTACAGGTCGACTGCTGGCTCCATTGCGGAGCCTCGGGATCTTGATTGATCGCTGAATTGAATGTCACTTTTTCGCTCCGATCGGAGGTCAGCCGCAATTCACCCGTATACGGCCAGGATTCCGGCGATCCGAACCACGCCTTCCGGAACCACTGCCCCTTGCCACACAAGTTTCACACGGGCCAGGCTCAAACCCGCTCTGTCCGCAGGGGAAAGCCCGCCAGCGTTTCACGCCCGGATTCCCATTCTCCTAAGCGCGACACGATCACATTATCATCTCCCCCGGCAGTTGACGAATGAAAAATTCAAAACGAGCAACCATTGAATGGGAATGTGTCCCGCAGTCATGGAGTGACACCCGCCTAAAGTTGCGTGGTATTGACCGACTGATATAATTTCATCCATCCATTTCTCACCTCCATCTGACGGAACAATTCGAATGGGATTTTTGGACAAAGTTAAGGGGTGGCTCAATATTGGTGGGCCGAAGGTCTCGATCACCGAAGTTCATCAGCCCGTTGTCGGCAAGTCGGGAGCGGTGACCGGACAGTTTGAGATCAACACCCCGCGCGAGGCCAAGCTCCTGAAGTGCATTCAAAAATTCATCTGCGTCGAGACGACAGGCGAAGGCGAGAATAAGTCTGAAACAACCAATGTGATTGGGGAAGTGACGACCGACACCCCCATGGATATTCGCCCGAACATCCGCTGGACCGGTCCCATCCACATTCCATATGACTTGACCGGCACGCTGGACAAGATGGCAGCCAAAGGGGGCCTGATGGGAGCCCTTGGTAAAGTCGGTCAGTTCGCGTCCGGCCTGGGAGAAAAGGGCACCCGGGAGTACTTCGTGGAAGTCACTTGCGACATCCAGGGAACCCCCTTTGACCCTTCGGACAAAATCTCAGTTGAAGCATCGGTCGACTGACCAACCGGTGGTGGGCCCCCAGTGGAAGGCAATTCACCGGGGGCAGATTCACCTCAGTCAGATTCACGCCACCGTTTTATCTCCGAACCAAATCGCTCGATAGGGCCCGAGACGAATGCGGCCCGCAGCGGGCTCTACCCGATTTAACTGCGGGTACTTACCCGACATCACCGCGGGTAATTCGCTGGACTTCTTCCAGTGTCGTCTCGCCACGTAACACTCGCTGGTAGCCAGACTGGCGAAGGGTTTGCATCCCGGCCTTCAGGGCATGTTCGCGGATGGTGCCCGAGCTGGCGCCCTCCGTACACAGACGGCGAATTTCGGTATCAGTCACCAGGAGTTCATAGACCCCTGCCCGACCGCTGTAGCCGATCTCGCGGCATTGTCGGCAGCCGACCGGGTGGTAGATCGTCTGGCCGTTGATCTGGGGAAAATCTTCCGGCAGGTCGCGCTGACTGGGTTGAAACGGAGCTTTGCAGGCCTTGCACAATCGCCGGATCAGCCGCTGGGCGAGAATCCCCTCGACGGTACTCGCGACCAGGTACGGTTCCACTCCCATATCGACCAGGCGGGTGAACGAACCGGGGGCGTCATTCGTGTGGAGCGTGCTGAACACCAGATGGCCCGTCAGTGAGGCCTGAATTGCACTGTTGGCCGTCTCACCATCGCGGATTTCCCCGATCAGCACGACATCCGGGTCATGCCGCAAGATCGACCGCAGCCCAGCGGCAAAGGTCAAACCAATCTTGGCATGCACCTGGATCTGGCTGATGCCGGGGATGTTGTATTCGACGGGGTCTTCGACGGTGATGACTTTCACCTCAGGGCTGGCAATCTCGGCCAGTCCGCTATACAGCGTGGTCGTTTTCCCGCTTCCGGTCGGCCCCGTCACGAGAACGATCCCGTGGGGCAGGCTGATGAGCTGCTGAAACTTGTCATAGACATCGTCGGGCATCCCAATGCCCTTGAGGTTGAACACCATTCGCTGCTTGTCGAGCAGACGGAGGACGATCCCCTCGCCGTGGAGCATCGGGATGATCGACATTCGAACGTCGACCTCGCGTCCCTGGACTCGCATGTTGATACGTCCGTCCTGCGGCAGACGCTTCTCCGCGATGTTCAGACGGGCCATGATCTTGAGCCGCGTCACAATCGCATTGGCAAACTGATTAATTTCCGGGGGCAGCGGTTGAATCCGCAACAATCCGTCGACGCGGAACCGCACCCCGAGACCACGCTCCGTCGGTTCGATATGTACGTCGCTCGCCCGCTGTTCGAGGGCTTCAATCAGCAATTCGTTGACCAGCTTGATGACAGAGGGGGCCTGGGCTGATTGAGCCAGTTCGCTCAGTTCGTCCGGGATCTCATCGAGGAACTCAATGCCCTCTTCTTGTCGCTGGGCGACCATCTGGTTGATCGTGTCGCCGCCCACGCCGAGCGACTTCTTAATCAGCTCCATAATCTCGTCGCGGCAAGCGAGTACCGGTTCAATCCGGCAGCCCCCCAGCGAGGAAAGTTCGTCGAGCGACTCCAGATTGAACGGATCGCTGACCGCGACAGTCATTCGGCCGTTGTGCCCCTCAATGGGCAGGACTTCATGCTTAAAGATCGCTGTCGTGGGGAACCGCATCAGCAATTGGAGGTCGGGCTGGAACTCCTTGAGCGGCATAAACCGCATGCCCAGCTCATCCCCCAGAGCCTGGAGTGCCTGGTCCTCGCGAACGACCCCCAGGGCAATCAAGGCGCGATCAATCCGCTGGCCCGGATGAGCCGTTCTGGCGGCCTGGATCTGCTCCGGTGTCGCCAACTGGCGGTTCAGAAAGACGCGGGAAAGATCCATGGAGCCGACGCTACAGAAAGAGGCACGCTACAGAATGGAATTGCGAAACCAGACCGGAATCAGCGACCGCCGCGCCGCCCGAACGGAGTGCCGCCTCCCCCGAAGGGGCTGCCACCGCGTTCGCCTCCCCCAAAGGGAGAGCCTCCGCCCTGTTGCTGCATCTGCTGACGGAACATTTCCCGCATCTGCTCGCGAGCCTGGTCATCGTTGCGAGAGGATGTCGGGGGAGCCGTGGGAGGACTGTTGCCGTTACTGTTTGAGTTAGAATTTGCATTGGTACTCGAACTGGAGGACCGCCCGCCACTGGTACTGACTTTGACCTTGGGCATCAACTGCCCAAGTGCGGTCGTCATCACGACCGAGTTGGTGTTCATCAGCGGAATCACACGGACGGTCCGCTTGGCATCCTGGGCTGCTTTGTCGAGTGACTTGGCCAGCGATTCAACTTCCTTGAAGAGATTCTCGTCTCCCCAGACCACCACCTGATTCGTGCGTTTATCCACACTCAGTGAAAGCTGGGCCTTGGGCTTCTGGTTGTTGTTGTTATTGCCACCGCGGCCCCCTCCCATCAGCATGGCAAGGGCATTCGCCTGCGGATTACTACTGTCTTCCAGGTACCCCTTGTAGGTCTCCCGCAGCACATCATGCACTTCCTGGGCATCCGCATAATCCAGCTGGATCATCCGCGAAGTCTTGTCGCGAGCCGAGTCTCCCAGATCGCTTCGATCGAGGACGGTCAACATCTGTTGCACTTCGCGAACCTTGGTAATGGGCCCCGTCACAAAGATTGCGTTCAACCGTACTTCGGGAATGATCTGTAGTGTCTGGGGGCTGGCCGCCATGTTGCCGAGCCCCGTCATCCCCATCAGGCTGCTGCCGAAGGACGACATGCCGCCACCCATCATCCCCATCATCCCGCTCGAACTGGAAGTCGAGCTGACGGAGCTGTCCGGAAATAACTGTTCCAGCATGGTGGCGACTTCGGTGGCATCCGCGGATTCCAGGGGAAACACGGTCCACTCGATACGTGGCGGGAGCACTTCCATCATCTGCCCGAGCAGCTCTTCGAGCTGGTCGAGAGCCAAGGGGTCTTCGGATGACAGCAACAGTTCATCCCCCATGATCGTGACCACTACAGGAGGATTATCACCGCGTGGTGCCAAGTCGTCGGGGGCCTTTTCTAGAGCGGCTTCTGGCACGGCCTCTGGCAGTTGTGCAGCCACTTCCTGGAGTGCGGCAGTTCGCGCGGGAACCCGCTGAGGCGTTGCGACAATGGGCTTACCGACAGTCGGAGGAACCGGCTGATGAACGGAAGGCTCGGTGGCCGGTTCCGTCGGCGAGGCTTCCGGTGCGACAGCTTTCTGGGGGCGGACAATGTCACGAATGGGACCGCCGCCAGACCGCGTCGAATCCCCGTTGCGTTCTTGCGGAGTCACAATGCGAATCGGATTCGGTGAGGCGGTGCCCCACATCCGCTCGAGCAGCGGCAACAGTTCCTCGGGATCGCGACCACTGATCGGATACCGTCGCAACTTCCCCGCGTCGCTGCCCTTGGGCCGTCCGGTACCGTCTTCACCCAGTTGAGTCAGCAGGGTCTTCACCTGAGCCACCTGATCGGCACTACCCCGCACCATGACCTGGCGTCCCAGGGTATCGGCCTGAATCGTGGGGGCGGCATTCCCATCCCGCACGAACATCTGCTGGAGGGTGGAGACCGCGGACAGGGCATCCATCTTGTTCAGCGGGTAGACA
Source organism: Planctomycetota bacterium (assembly GCA_003671275.1). Taxonomy (GTDB): domain Bacteria; phylum Planctomycetota; class Planctomycetia; order Planctomycetales; family Planctomycetaceae; genus TH-plancto1. Next base: position 5,422 of record QWPB01000193.1, read on the forward strand.
ACCACTTCCGTGGTGGCTCCATTTCCATCCAACTGACGGATGAGCGCTTCCACTTCGACATGCTGCTGCTCGGTCCCCATGATACTGATCGAGCGGTTCTGTCCGTCTTCATTGACGACAATTCCCGGCATGATGGCGTCGATGGTCTTGGTCACTTCGCGGGCATCCGCCGAAATCACGCGATAGACCCGATGGAACGGTCGACCGGAACTGAGCGAGCCTTCGGCTTCCACGTCAATAGTTTTCAGTGCTTGTTCAATCAGCGTGTGTTCGGCAGCTGTGGCAGACACCAGCAGCGAGTTTGTCCGTGGGTCAGCGGTCAGCTGGGCAAAACTCTTCCCCCCGGTTCGACTGGAAGTCGGTGCGGGAGCGGGTGGGGCCATGCGGGGATCGCGGCCCCGCGTATCAAAACCACCACCCGCACTGACATTGACCGCGCTGGTGGAAAGCCCTAGCAGGCCCCGCAGAATCATCTCGGCATCTGCAGCGGTCAGATGCTGCATCGAGTAGGGCTTGAAGATCAGATCGTTGGGACCACCACGGGTGGCCCCCGCCAGCATCGTCTGGATGCGTCGCAGGTTGGTCCCGATATCCGTCACCATAATTGAATTCGTGCTTTGCAGACCGACCACTTTACCCTGCGGACCTTTCACTTGATCGATCTCTTTGGCGATCTGGGCAACATCCACGCCTTCGAGCGGAAACACGACGGTCAACAGTTCGTTCTTTCCGCGAACCGTCAGTTCTTCGGAACCGATGACCGGAATCAGATTCGGGGCAATCTCCTCATCGATACTGACACAGACCAGAAACTCATCCCGGCGGACCAGCACGAATCCCTTAGGCAACAGATAACCATTGAGAATGTCGAGGGCTTCCGTCGGGGTGTACTCTTTCGTGTCGTAGTAGCTGAACGTACCCGGCGGAACCGAGTTCAAATCGAGCGATAGCTTCGCCGACTCGGCGAACAGCTTGAGAACATCCATCCACGGGGCATACCGGAATCCGAACTTGAGCTTCTGCGTGGCCTTGGCCTCCGCTCCAAACGAGACCTCGGGCGTCACTCCGGGAGGGGCCTCAATGGCAATCATCGCCCGTGCGGGGCGGGTCGTTGAAGTGGCTCCGGGGGCGACCGCCTCTCCGCTGGCAGCTGCGGCAACGACATCCTTCGGGGGGGCACCGAGCATCCCCTTCCACTTGGTTTGCTGATCCGCAGTCAGGACTGCGGAAAATTTGGCATTCCATTCGTCATTGAACTTCGCCCGCTCTTCCGGGGTGGCTCGAAAGATCCCCGAAGAAAACATGACCGTCCGCTGCTCTTCTTGCAGCTTTGCAATCTGATCCTTCTGTTCCTGCGACAGAGCCAGATCTTTGACGACCGCCTCCTGGGTCAATGCTCCTGATCCCTGACGGTGATAGCTGATCTGCCGCAGACGACTGAATTTCTCGTCTCCGATCACCGTCTTGACCTGCTCGTCCGCCTCGGCCTGCTGCTTAGTCATCTCGATCTGAAATTCGACCTGCAGCAGCTGACGCTCTTCATCGGACGCATCCCGCATCCTGGTCATCAGTTCCTGAATCTTGGGGTTGGAATCCCGCGCGGCCCGCCGGGCTTCATTCAATTCATCGAGTTTAGTCCGCTGTTCTTCGGTGATCCCCAGTTCTTCCAGGGTGGAACTGTTGCGTAACTCACCCGTGACGCCGCCTCCGCCACGCGGAAATCCCCCGCGACCGCCGCCAAAACCGCCGGGGCCGCCAAATCCGGGAGGCCCGCCTCGACCGCGACCTTCATCACCACCCGGTCCTTGCGCCCAAGTCGCGTGAGTCACCGCGAGGGCCAACGCGAATACGCTCAATTTGTGGAGACGGCTCATGGAATGCCCCATTTTTTCCCAACACAACCGCACAGCCAACCGATGAATTGAGGAGGACGCATCCGTACCTTAGAGAGCCGGGGAACGCACTACCAGCCTGACATTCAGGGTGATACGATCGTCCAACCAGCCCAACTCGAGTCCCTGTCGTGAGTACGGATGCGGGGCGACGGCATCTACCGTCTCTCCCGAATCCCGCCGAATCCTCGGTTGTTCCTTCGTTCCCGCGCGAGAGGCCCCTCATGTGGAACCCCGTAAGTCGTAGCTTCGGACTCTGGAATCCGGTGGCATGGGACAAGTTCCGAAACGCCGGATCAACACTGTTGTGCTTGTTGTGCTTCGTGTACGGATTGTCCGGATCAAACGGGGTCTATGCCCAGGGGCCTGGCTTCCCGCAGCCTGGAGGATTTGGCCCCCCCAGTGGCGATGGCGGACGCGGGGATCGCGGGGACCGGGGCGGGCGCGGTGGCTTCGATCCGTCGGAAATGATCCGCCGGATGGATGCCGATCAGAACGGATTGATCACTGCCAACGAGGTCGAACGCGTTCCCAGCTTTGTCCGTGACCGCTGGCAGCAACAGGGATTGGACTTTAGCCGGGGCGTCAAAGTCGACGAAATGGCTCAGAACGCCCAGCGGCAGATGGACGATTTCCGTCGGCAACGTGAAGAGTCCGATCGAGATCGGGAACGCGAACGAGAGCGTTCAGACCGCCCTGAATTTCAACCGCCGCCCGAAGCGGGTCGTGAAAGCCGTAGCCCCTCTCCGTCCTCCACGTCGACTTCCAGCAAACCTCGATCCCGCATTGTCCCCCTGTTGTCGGATTCGTACAAAGCCATTGACACCGACTACGATGGACAGATTGCGTTGTACGAGTGGCGTAAAGCCCGTAAAGGGACATTCTCTCAGTTCGCGGCCTCGGACCTGGACAATGACGGGTTTCTGACGGCCAGGGAGTTGGCCAAGGGGACTGCGGCCGCCCCCGCGAGCGCGGATCCCGCCACGGCAGCCCGCCCCTCGCAGACGGCCTCGCCGCCGCCGGCGGCACCGATCGCAGCTGCCACACCGCCAGCCCCCGTTACGGTTTCAGTGGATCAGGCCACAGCCGCAGCCCGCATGTTTGAACTTCTTGATGAAGACAAGAGTGGCACCGTACTGGATCGCGAATGGGACAAGAGCCGCCGGTTGAAGCCGTTGTTCGAAAAGGCGGGCATCAATCTCAAAGAACCACTGACAAAAGAACAGTTTGCTCAATGGTACGTCCGCTCGGGGGCGGACCGGCAGTAGACTCGATTCAGCCATGAATATGTGATCCAATAGGGGGAATGGCGAACGTTCTCCTTCTGGAATCTGTCATGCTGCGTACAACTCTGGCGGTGCTGTTGTTGCTCTCGGGTTCCTGGGGATTGGCGGCGGACGCCCCCCTGGAAATCCTGGAGGCACAATATGGCTATCTCCCCAAAGATGAAGCCAAAGCGGCCCAGGCCAAAACAGTCGATGTCACCGCAAAGGTGAAGAGTCAGCTGAAAGACGGCCATCTGCGATTGGAAGTCACCAACGCCCGCTTCGGAGATCCGCTTCCCAACTACGGCAAGACACTTCGCGTTTCCTATAAGCTGGGTGAAACCGAGCGGTTGATCCTGGTTCCAGAAGGGGAGACGTTGCTGCTGCCCGTCCCCGTGCTGAAAGGCCCACTGAAGGTCAGAAAAGCTGCCTATGGCGATCACGACTCGGGGTCGGTCTACGATGTCACGGACGATGTGAAGGCACTGGTGAATGGCCGCACGCTCAAGGTCGAAGTGACGAATGACCGATTCGGGGATCCCGCGTCAGGCGTATTCAAGGCATTGCGAGTGGAATACTCCATCGGAGAAATCGAACTGGCCAAAACGACCTACGAAGGCGGTACGCTGGTGATTGAAGTCCCCGAAGAACCTTCGACCACAACCCCCGCCAAGTAATCTGGACTGGCAGTTTCAGCCCACCGTATGGATGGTCGACATTCCCCCACTGAGAATACACCATGATCAAAATCGGAATCGTTGGTATTGGCTTCATGGGGATGACCCATTTCGAAGCGGCCCGGAAGGTCCGTGGTGCCCAGGTGGCAGCCATTGCCACTCGTAGCGAAAAGAAACTGGCGGGTGACTGGTCCGACATTCAGGGTAATTTTGGACCACGCGGCAGCGCGACGACTGACCTGACAGGAATTGCCAAATACCGGGACCACCGTGAGCTGTTTGCCGACCCGACTATCGATCTGGTCGATATCTGCCTGCCCACAGATCAACACGAGGAAGTCGTGCTCGAAGCCCTGGCCGCCGGGAAACATGTGCTGGTCGAGAAGCCGATCGCCATCGATCTCCCGGTCGCCGAACGTATGGTGGCTGCGGCTCGGCAGGCGAACCGAATGCTGATGGTGGCCCAGGTTCTGCCGTTCTTTCCGGAATTCCGCTGGGTCCGCGAGGCGGTACAGGGCGGCCAGTACGGAGCCTTGCGAGCGGCATCCTTCCGCCGGGTCATTGCTCAGCCAAACTGGTCCTCGGACATGAGCGACTTCCGGAAGTTGGGGGGCTGGGGAATCGATCTGCACATCCATGACAATCACTACATCGGCCTGCTCTGCGGCCAGCCGAAAGCGGTCTTTTCTCGCGGCCTGCTAATGGATGGACTCGTCAATCACGTGACCACGCAATACCTGTTCGAGAATCCGGATCTCAGCGTCAGCGCCATCAGCGGCGGTATCGCGGCGGCGGGACTCAAGTTCGGTCACAGCCTGGAGCTGTTTCTGGAAAAGGCCACGATCCAGTTCGACGCGGGCACCTACGGAGATGCCTGGGTGGTGAACCGTCCGTTGACGCTAATTACCAACGACGGAGAAGTGGCCACTCCCCATCCCGGCGGTGGGAGCGAGTGGTGCTCGGCCTTCACCGATGAACTGCAAACTGCAATCGACGGACTTCAAGCGGGACAGGAACCTCGAATTCTCAGCGGTCAGCTGGCACTCGATGCCCTGCGAATCTGTCACGCGGAAGCCCAGAGCATTGCCACCGGACAGCTCGTCCAGCTGTCACGCTGAATACCCCGGCGTCCATATGCGGAGCGACAAACACCTGCGTTTCCCGGGGATTAGCGCCGCTTCATCGTCTCGGTTCAGGCCGTACGGACAAGATTGTCCGCCAAGGAATGCACTCGCGCCCTGCGGTGAATTACCCGATGACCTCGTGCGTCACCTGCCCATGCACATCCGTCAAGCGGAAATCCCGCCCGGCATATCGGTAGGTGAGTTTCTCGTGATTCAGCCCCAGTTGGTGCAGAATCGTCGCATGCAGATCGTGCATGTGAACTTTGCCCTCGATCGCCTTGGCTCCAAACTCATCGGTGGCCCCGTAGCTGAATCCCGGCTTGAATCCACCGCCCGCCAGCCAGACCGTAAACCCCCCCGGGTTATGGTCGCGTCCGGTGCCGTTCGCCTGAGCATAGGGGGTTCGACCGAACTCACCGCCCCACCAGACAATGGTATCTTCGAGAAGTCCCCGCTGTTTCAGATCGGCCAGCAACCCGGAAATCGGCCTGTCGACCGCGCGGGCATGATCGCCATGCTTAGGCAAGTTCGAATGCTGATCCCATGCGGGATTGGCGGAATTGTCTCCATAGGTCACCTGAATATATCGCACGCCCTGTTCGGCCAGTCGTCGGGCCATCAGGCATTGCCGGCCAAAAACATCGGTCGGTTGTTCGTTGATGCCATATAGCGACAACGTCCGGGCAGTCTCTTGCGTCAGGTCCAGCACCCCCGGAGCACGAGATTGCATCCGCCATGCCAACTCATAGGAATTGATCACAGCTTCCAGTTCACTCGCATCCGGGCTCCCCGAACCGCTGCGTTGCAGTTGCTCGGCATTGAGCCGCTGGAGCAGGTCGAACCGCTCGCGGGCTTCTGGAGAGGTTGTCTGGCTGCCGGCCATATTCCGAATGTTCAGCCCCGTTGCGGGCCCTCCCGCCCGTCCGACAGGAGTCCCCTGGTAGACCGCAGGCAGGAAGGCATTTCCATAATTGCGTGGTCCCCCATTCCCCCCGGAGGGAGCAATCGAGATGAAGCCGGGCAGATTATCGCTCTCGGTCCCCAATCCATAGGTGACCCAGGAGCCCATCGAAGGACGAATGAACTGCGTCGCTCCGCAATGCAGGAACAGCGTGGCCGGGCCGTGTGACACGCCTTCGGTGTGCATCCCATGCAGGAATGTCAGATCATCGACATGCTGGTTGATCTCGGGAAACAGATCCGAAGCCCACTTGCCGGACTCTCCATACCGGCGAAACTTCCACAAGTTCTTCATGACCCGTTCGCTGGTCCCGCGTTTGCCGGAGTTTGCCACCTGGCGTGCATCATCGAAAGCAAATTGATTCCCATCTTCCTTTTCCAGAATCGGCTTGTAATCAAACGAGTCGACCTGGCTGACGCCCCCCTGCATGTAAAGAAAGATCACCCGCTTGGCTCGTGCCGCATGGTGCGGCGGTCGGACGGCCAATGGATTCGTTACCGGCAACGGGCTGGCCAGGGACTGCTGCCCCAGAAGGCTCTGCAGGGCCAGCGCCCCAAAACCGCATCCCGCCGTTTGCAGTGCGGCCCGTCGGCTATATGTGGACTGTGAATTCATCGGAAAGAGTTCTCAAAATGCGATGACACCTCAGTAGAACGTCTGGAGTGCGGGTCGGTCAACCTCACTCCACGTACCGGAAGTCAATCGAGGCAAACAGAGACTGAAACAATCCCGCCCAGGCAGCCTGTTTCGCGGCAGGAGTCTCGCGCGGCGGCTGACCAACGAACTGCACCGCCACCGACAGCTCCGCAGGCGTCGGCGAGCGGCCCATGGTCAGTCGATAGGCCCGCTTGATACGGGCGGAATCGTCCGCGTGTGATTCTGCCAGGAGCCGCCCGGCAGCCGCCTGGGACTGTTGCTGGACCCAGGGATGATTGAGCATGAACAGGGCCTGCGTTGAGACCGTACTGACATTGCGATGCCCGGTCGGAGTGCTGGTATCGGCCACATCAAACACTTCCAGGATTTCGGGAAGCCCATTCCGGAACCAGGCTGAGTAGACACTTCTCCTCGCGTCGACATGCTTGTACTCAAAGTCGGTATCCGTGAGCGGCGGATAACTCGCCCCCCCCGCTGTGAGATCCAGGGCTCCACTGACATGCAGGATCGCATCTCGGATGCACTCGGCATCGAGTCGTCGCCGATGGGCCCGGGCCAGCAGCCGATTCTCCCCATCGACGTTCGCCGGAGCCCCCGCTGCCGGAACGCTCGATTGTCGGTACGTGCGGCTCATCACGATCTCCTTGATGAGTGCTTTCGTGGACCACCCCTGCGTGCGATACCGGTCAGCCAGATAGTCCAACAGCTCGGGATGCGTGGGCCGCTCACCGGTGGTGCCAAAATTGTCGATCGTCCGCACCAGCCCCGCACCAAACAGATGATGCCAAATCCGGTTCACCATCACGCGAGCGGGCAGTGGATTCTGTGGATGAGCCAGCCACTGTGCCAGCTGTAGGCGGCCACTCGATTTATCCGGGATCGGAAACGACTCGGTGACCGGCAACACGCGGAGGAAACCACGAGGGACCACGGGCCCCTGGTTATGAACACTGCCCCGCACATGAATGCGAATGTCGCCCGGTTCCGACTCCTCACTAATAGAGATCACGCGGGCTCGCTGGGGGCCCCGGCTGATAAAAAACTTCAGTTCCTGTTCCTTGAGCTGGATGGTTGCGGCCAGCTCTTTGCGCCGGGTTTCCCGATCATTGACCACGGGAACCGGCTGGCTGGACTTCGGAGGAGTCTCGACCTTCGCCACGGTCGCCGCATCAGGCTCCATGGGCAGGAACTGAACTGCATCCGCGACCACGTGTCCGTCAGTCCCTTCGTTGGAAATCAGCACAAAGCTCTGGCCGGCCTTCTCGAATCGATACTGCCCCAGACGCTGAAACCGGCCATCGACATCTCCAGGCTCTTTCTGATTCACGGGGATCGTGAATTCTCCATCGGCCCCAAACACGGTCACGGGAACATTGGTCGCGCGATTGGACCCGATCGTGTACGAAAGCCGCACCTCATAGAGACCCGATTCGGGCAGTTCGGGAATAAAGGTCACCGTCTTCTGACCTTTTTCCCCGTTCTTGTCGTGGACATATCCGCCTCCGACGTAGTTATCAACCGACGTAGACGCCATCCATTCGCCGACTTTTCGGGCCTGCGTATCATCCACTACAATCCCCGGCAGGTCCTGGATCGCCACCGGTTGGGGCGGCGCGGACTCCTTCACCGGCAGCAACTGTTCGATCTTGCGAAGTGCCTGCTTCAGCTCTCCAATCTCGCGATTGCGGATGGCAATCTGTGCCTCTTGAGCGGCCAGAATCGCGTCCTGTTCGGGAGCCTCGGGCAACGGGCGTTCGATCCATTTTGAAATATTGGCGTGATCCAGCGAGTGAGTGCTTTTCATAATTCCGGCCAGGGCGTAATAGTCTGCCGTCGGAATCGGATCGAACTTATGATCGTGGCAACGGGCACATGTCAACGTCTGGGCCAGGAACCCCTTGCCGATCACATCGAGCTGTTCATCCACGACATCCATCTCCAGCCCTTTTTTGTCCTGCTCTTCCAGATTGTTATTGCCGATGGCCAGGAAAGCAGTCGCCGTCAGATGGCGGCGGGTTTCCTGCCAGTCCGTAGCGGGGAGTAAGTCCCCCGCAATCTGTTCCATCATGAACTGGTCGAACGGACGATCCGTGTTGAAGTTCTCAATGACATAATCGCGATACCGCCAGGCATCCTGGAAGACGAACCCTCGGAGCGTCATCGACTCCGCATACCGAGCCACATCCAGCCAGTGCCGCCCCCAGCGTTCTCCATAATGAGGTGAGGCCAGCAGCCGATCCACGACAATCTCCAAGGCCACTTCGATAGGCTGTTGATCCCTGACAAAAGCCTCCATCTCTTCCGGGGTGGGCGGCAACCCGATCAGGTCAAAATAGAGCCGCCGAATCAGAACCGCCCGGTCCGCGCCAGGGCTGGGTGTCAGCCCCTGGGCCACTTGAGCCGCCAGGATGTAGCGATCGATAACCGTGGGAGCGTCATCGGAATTGGAAACCGCCGATGACGTCACGCGGATCGGCTGATAGGCCCAATGCTCGCGGCCCTTCTCCAGGTCAATTCCCGGACGAGTCACGGGAGCGGCGGCCATCCGTGGGTCGGGAGCCCCCATCTGCACCCACTGCGTCAGAGCGGCGATCTCCTCGGCGGGAATCTTTCCCTTGGGAGGCATGGCAGTCCCCTCGTCGACATACCGCACTGCCTGAATCAACAAGCTGTCAGCCGGCTGACCGGGCACAATGGCCGGACCGCTATCGCCTCCGATGGCCCACCCCTCCCGTGAATCCAGCCGCAGGTTACCTCGGATTTTATCCCCCTCGCCGGAATGACATTCAAAACACCGTTCCACGAGCACCGGGCGGATATGCTTCTCAAAATATTCACTCTGCTCCGGCGTCACGGCGGTCGGTTCTGCAGCCTCCAGCAGCCTTCCGCACCACAACAGTCCGAACCCGAGTCCGCTTGCCAGTGACTTACGAAACATGCCCATCATCCTCGCGGTCTGGATCATCATTCCGACAGGATATCACCGACGACGACCGATCTAAATACAGCGTGATCACTCGCTCGCATCAGATCGGGAGAATCGCCTACCGGGCGGCACGTGCCGCCTCCTCCGCGATGATGGCCAGACCTTCGCGAACCGTGGCTTCCGGCTGAGCAAAATTCAGTCGCAAACACTCCCGACTGTGCGGCCAGTCCTCATCCAGACCAAAAAAGAAATATTCACCGGGAACAATCAATACCTTGCGGGCCTTCAGCCGCTCATACAACTCGCAGGTCGAAATCGACAGGTTCCGTAACCACAACCAGTGGAAGAATGCCCCTTCGCTGACGTGCATCGCCCAGTCGACGCCTCGGGAATGGAACGCCTCAGTGGCCCACTTCGCGGCATCGCGACTCTTGGCCTCGTAGAACGGACGCAGAATCCGCGGCCCCAGATCAAGCAGACTTCCATCCTCCACCAGCGGCATCACCAGTTGTTGTCCAATATTGCCGTTCGCCAAGCCCGTAATCGCCGTCATCGCGGCCATTGCTGACGCGATCTCGGGCGGACCAATCACCACGGCCGTTCGCGTCCCCGGCAGCCCCAGCTTCGACAAGCTCAGCGTCAGAATCATATGCGGTTCCCAGACAGGATGGGCGTCCACAAAGATGACTCCGGGAAATGGCGCGCCATAGGCATTGTCGATTATCAGCGGAATTCCGTGCCGTCTCGCCAATTCAGCGAGCTGACGGACTTCATCATCGGTCAGCACATTTCCGGTCGGGTTGGTGGGACGCGACACCGCCATCGCGGCCACATCGCCTCGATCCAGTGCAGCCTGCACGGCTGCAAAGTCGATGCGATACTTGAAAACCCGAGCCGCCTCACCCTGAGGCCATTCGATACGCGGGCGACAGGCCACAAACAGCCCCTCGTCGATCCCTTGGTCCGCGTAGCCAATATACTCTGGACACAGCGGAAGAAGGATCTTCCGGGGATTCGTGGAGAATCGCCCGCCGAGCAGGTTGAATAGATAGAAAAATGCCGTCTGCCCACCGGTCGTAATCGCGAGATTCTCGGGACCAACCGCCCAGCCCATCCGTTCCCGTAATAGTCGCGACATCGACACCAGAAACCGAGGATTGCCGCACGGAGGGTCATAATTCCCCAGCATACGATCGAATGTTGCCCCTTCTGTCAGCAACTCCTGCATCCGTTCCCGCCAGATCGCCTGCACCGCAGGCACAGCTGCCGGGTTCCCTCCCCCGAGCATCCGCATATCGGGCTGAGTGGTCATGGCTCGCCCCAGATCGTCCATCAACGCCAGAATCCCACTGCGGGCGGTCAGCTTTTGCCCGACTAAAGAAAATGGAAACGAAGGGAAAGCAGAGTCAGACATGAATGACAAGACCTACCGGTTGAAGGAACCACCGAACACGTTGAGGCGTTATCGGCTCTGGACGCCCGCCATGATACGCACCGCTCCCGTTGAAGAGAACGCGAGTTCCAGTTCCTTCATCCACTTCGGATTCCGATGCCACAATTTTGATCCGGTGGTGTAACATGCGTCCACCTTTTCACGACATTCGGATCACCTCATGGCCACGGTCACACTCAAGAATCCTCACAGCGTGCTCGCCGCGCTGCGTCATCGTCCGTCCTCCGTGATCGCGGTGCGGGTTCAGCGCCGGGGAATCAGCGATGCATGGGCCGAAGTGGTCGCATTGGCGGATTCGCACCGGATTCCGATCCAGGAACCGCTCGCTGAGACCCACTCCGCCCGGAATCGGGCGGACGCCGCAGGCGGTCGCATGGGGGGCAATGAAGCTACGGTTCAGGAGCTTCAGTCGCGTCCACTCAAGGGGTTCTTTCAACGCACCGAAAGTCCGGGACTGTGGCTGGCATTGGACCATGTTCAGGATCCGCACAATCTGGGGGCCATCTTACGCTCCGCAGCCTTCTTTGGTGTGCGGGGCGTCGTCGCTACCCGCGACCAGTCGGCCCCATTGACCGCTGTGGTTTACGATGTGGCCTGTGGTGGTGTGGACAGCGTTCCACTGACCATCATTCCCAACCTGGTCCAGGCCATCGAGCAGGCCAAAGAAGCAGGGCTGTGGGTTCTCGGGACATCCGAACACGCCCCGCAGAAGCTGGGACAGATCGACCGTCAGCGAGACTGGCTGCTAGTGCTGGGAAATGAAGAAAAAGGGCTGCGACGGCTGGTACTGGAACACTGCGATGAGACCTGCTGCATCCCTCCGCTGGGAGGTGATGTGCTCTCGTTGAATGTTTCCGTGGCCAGTGGCGTGCTGATTGCCGGACTGACGGGTGCGATCGCTCCCTGACCGCACGGGCACCGCGTCAGGGAGGCGGTCGACAATAGTCTCCCCATAAGACGGACGTTTTACAGGGGACTTGAATTCCCTCCGCTGGCCTTACGCAATGCCCCTCCCCGGGTCCGTGCCCCCAGCAGGTCTACTTTCCGCAGCAATCGGGCTGGCAACTGCCCGATCCCATCTGAGCTGTCTGCTGCACGGCTTTCACAATTTTATCGTAGCCTGTGCAGCGACACAGGTTCCCGGCGAGATAGAAGCGAATCTCCGCTTCGGTCGGATTTGGATTGTCTTTGAGCAAAGCCTGGGTCTGCATAATGATGCCGGGCGTACAGATACCGCACTGCAATGCGGCATTCTCCAGGAAGGCCTGTTGCACTGGAGCGAGTTTTTCAGGCTGGGCCACTCCTTCAATCGTGCTGATCTGAGCGCCCTCGCACTCGACCGCCAGAACCAGACAGCTGACAACCGGACGACCATCCAGCAGTACGGTGCAGGCCCCGCAGTTCCCGTTACTGCACCCCTCCTTGGTACCGGTCATATCGAGTGTGTCCCGCAGCACGCCCAGGAGCGTCTGTCGGGATTCACAAAGAAACTGTTGCTCGCGTCCGTTGATGGAGCAGGTCACAACGCGTTTACGAGACATGGCGACATCCTTGGGATGTAAATTGTGATCGGAGTCGGATAACGGGCACTCGGGCCTACGCCCCTGCGGACAGCATCGGGAATCACCCGCCGCACGAACCGCGAACATGGGGATGAAACTGGCTCTCCCCCCTGGCCCGAGCGACAGCTTCCCGCAGCGATCGCTCCACCAGCACACCGGTAACATGTCGCCGGAACTCGACCGTCCCCCGCATGTCATCGATCGGGCTGGTCTGAGTTCGAGCGACTTCGCCTGCCGTCTTGAAACTGGCATCACAGACCGGCTGGCCAATCAGGAATTTCGCCGCTTCCGTCGCCAGAATCGGCGTTGGACCCACAGCTCCTAACCCGATTCTCGCAGCTGTAACCGTCTGGCCGCTGGCGTCGAGCGTGACACTGACCCCGACCCCGACGACGGCTATGTCCATTTCGTTGCGGGGGATGAACCGACGATAGTTCGACCCGCTGTGCGGTGCGGGAGCCGGGCATGTGATCTCCACCAGCACTTCACCCACTTGCAGAACGTTCTTCCCCGGCCCCGTGAAGAACTTTTCGAGCGGCACTGTCCGTGTTCCCTGAGGGCCCGTAATTACGCACTGGGCGCCCAGCGCGAGCAGCGCCGGGGCCGAATCCGCAGCAGGACCGCTGGTACACAGGTTGCCCCCGATCGTCGCCCGGTTCTGAATCTGCACCCCGCCGATAATGGAAACGGCATCGGCAATCGCCGTGTACTGCTGCCGGATCACCGCCGAACTCTGCAATTTGTAGCTGGGAACAGCAGCCCCCACTCGCAGACCATGACTGTCACTGACCAAGATCGCCAGTTCGGGAATCTTTTTCAGATCAACCACCACAGCCGGACGAAATCGACCGGTGCGGATATGGTCGATCAGATCGGTCCCTCCAGCCAGTGGTTTGCCGTCACCCCGCCCCAGAATCGCAACCGCTTCGGCCAGCGTGCGAGGAGATTCGTATTCAAAGTCATGCATGGTCAGCGCCTCCGGGTGGCTGTGGTCCGTCCTCGGTCTCCGAGAACGGATCAACGTCCGTGATTGGACCGCGTGAAGCCTCATCCGTCAATCGTGACGCGACGAATGTCGAGAATCGGGTGTGCATTCGGAAGTCGGTACGACTGACAATTCTGCCTGCCCTTTCTCGACAACGACCTCCTCTCCGCGAAAGGCCGGGCGAGGCTGAGTCCCGGTTCACCTTCACGAGCCGCTCAACCCCGAAAGGTCCGTGCCATGCTACGTGCTCTGACAGACACCTCGCTCAACACTCCTGTGCTTCAATGCCGACTCTTAGAAATGCCGACCCTCAGACACGAGATTCCGGGAAGAGCCGTATTTTTCAACAAAGACTCATTGACATGTCGACAACTTACGATATAACTACACATAAGGGGAGGCTGGAAACCAATCGATGGCCAAGATGACACTGAAGCTGACTGACTTGGAAGCCCTGGGACAGGCAGCGGAGTGTCTGCGGACGCTGGCTCATCCGCATCGGCTGCGGATGGTTCAGATGTTACTGCAAGGTCAATACACGGTCGGCGATTTGGCGGAAGCGTGCGAGTTGCCGAGTGCGATGGCTTCCGAGCATCTGCGGCTGATGCAGCGCTGCGGCTTCCTCACCAGTGAGAAGGACGGTCGCAAGGTCTACTACCGAGTGGCCGAGCCTCAACTGTCCAGCATCATGAAGTGCATTGAAGACCGATTC
>QWPB01000069.1 GCA_003671275.1 Planctomycetota bacterium
GATGAGTCCCAGGATGCCAGCCTGGCTTCGATTGAGAAGGCACACGTCCTCGATGTCCTCAAGAGCATGAACGGAAACAAGGCCCGCGCTGCTCGAGCGCTCGGGATTCATCGCCGGAAGCTTTATCGACTACTGGAGCGATTCGAGCAGGCCGAACCCGCCGGGCCGGTCAGCAGCGAAGCTGGCGTCTAGCGAGGATTCTGAATTTGCCGTCAGTCCGCACAAGCAGGAATATCTGTGCTACTGAACAGTAGGGCCGACACTCTTGTCGGCCTTTCCGGACCACCTTTTTTGAATCCGCACTCGCCGTGACGGAACACCAGGTCAATGAGATTCGCGGCTCCCTGCAGGGCTATCGGTTTATTTTCGATGGCTGCGGAATCAGCCCATACACGGGGCAGGGGGGCAAAAAAAGGATTGACGGTTTCTATGTTTTCGTATGATGAATACCGAATCCGTGGTACACGGTTTGCCTTCAATGCCGGTGAGTTTCGATCGCACACTCTTTGAAATGGAGAGGTTCAGATGACTCGTCAGCTTGTCGTATTCCCGCTGCTGGCTGCAGCGATTGCCTTGGGAGCCGGTGCTTGCTGGCATCGGGCGCTGGCCGAAGACCCGACACCGGTCGCCGCGATTCGCAAGGTGCCCGTGGACCAGACGCTGCGGGATTTCATGCGAAAGAAGTTGGATGCCTCCAATCAGATTCTGGAGGGTTTGGCACTGGATGATACGGATCTCATTGAGAAGGGGGCGGGAACTCTGGCAGAGTTGAGTGAAGCCGAGCAGTGGCGAGTCAGCAAGGATGCCCTCTACCGCCAGTTCAGCATGGAGTTCACCCGCAACGCCGAGAAGCTCAAGGAAGCTGCCAAGGACAAGAACATTGACCGGGCAGCCCTGCGGTGGATGGACGCCACGATGAGCTGCATTGAGTGTCACCGGTTTGTGCGAAACGAGTTGGTGGTGAAAGCGGGAACGGCCCCTCGTCCGTAACGCTGATTCTTGAATTCCCTTCTCACTCAAACCTGTTCAGGAGTTTGCCATGTCTCAACTGCTGATTGCCAGCGATGGATCAGACCTCTCCCAGACGGCCCAAGTGTACGTGGCCCGCCTGCCGTTTCGAGAGCGTCCCACGGTCCGACTGATCGCGGTTACTCAACTGCCAGCTCCGTTGTCCGAATACTACTCGGAGAACGTGCTGTTTGAGCAGGCCCGCCAGGTGCAAAACAATATCGTGGCACCGCGATTGGCCCAGGAAGCCGAGGCATTGCGCTCGAAGTTCCCTTCGGTGACAACCGAACTGCGGATTGGCGATCCGGCCAATGAAGTGTTGTCGGCGGCTCGGGAGCATCACGTGGATGTGATTGTTGTCGGGGCTCGGGGCTTGTCGGCAGTGCCACGTTTCCTGCTGGGTTCGATGTCCGATTATGTGTGCCGGCATGCGCCGCAATCCGTTCTTGTGGTGCGAACGCCACCGCATGCAACGGATTCTGAATCCGAGGGCCCACCTCGCCGCATTCTGTTTGCGACAGATGGTTCGGATAGCGCCAACGCCGCAATCAACCGGTTCGCGTCGTGGACTTGGCCCCCGAATACCGTAGCCCGGGTCATTACAGCCCATCAGGTCGTCCGAATGTTTGGCGTCGAAATTGTCCATACCGAGGAACCGTACCGGACGGCACAGCGACTGGAGGCCGAGGCCATTCTGCAATCGGCGACGATGCGACTGGAAAAGGTCTTTGCCACCGTCGAATCCTCCGTGTGCGATGCTGCCCAAATCACGCACACGATTGTCGAGGAAGCGGAGAAGTGGCAAGCCGACCTGCTCGTGATCGGAAATCGTGGCAAAGGATTCTGCGAGCGGATGATGCTTGGCAGCACCTCACTGGGTGTCTTGCATCACGCTCCCTGTTCCGTATGGATGGAAAAACTGACTCCGCAAGCGCCGCCGGTGCACACAGGTGTGCAATAAGGCACACCGCAGTGTGCAAGAGGGCAGGGTAATGCGTGATCGCAATTGATCGGTTCCGGTGTTATCCAAGGAATTCCCACTCCATGGAAGCCGGGTGAGAGGAAATCTCTCGGTTGGAGAAATGCATCTGCGGAACTCACCGTTCCCCGCATGAATTGAAATCGACGCGGTGATCTGGCATCGCAGTTGCATTTACTAAAAGCCGGCAGTGATTCGGGAAGGCGGTTCGCCTTCGATATCCCGAGTTGACCACTTGAGCAAGGTTTCGACGGCACCTGTGGGTGTCTGCCGGGCAATTGTTCGTGAGGAGAGCGTTGTGAGGCTGCGTGTTGCCCTGAAGATTGGTTGGCTGGGTGTGGCGTTCTGCATGGGATGCGAGCGACCTCTGGAACCAGAGTTCAGCAGCAGTGACCGGGCGAAGTCATTGTCGCCTGAACTGCGGAAGTCGCTGAACACCGAACTGGAGGAAGCGACCGGAACGTTTGCCCATCCCCAAATGCTGGTCGAACGTTCGCAAGCCAACCTCGCCAAGGGACAGGCCGTCTACCAGGCGCAGTGTGTGCAATGTCACGGCATCAGTGGTGATGGCGATGGACCTGCGGCGGATTATCTATACCCCCGGCCTCGCGACTATCGCAAAGGGCTGTTTAAGTTCACGTCGACACCCTACGGGGCTCGTCCGATACGTGATGATCTGGTGCGAACCGTCCGGGCCGGAGTTCGAGGGAGCTCCATGCCGGGCTTCAATCTGTTGCCGGACGACGAGATCCAGGCTGTGGTCGACTATGTCCTGACGCTTACCTATCGCGGGGAGTTTGAGGAAGGTCTGGTCAATCTCGCGGAGTCCGAAGAGGCCATCGAACCGGACATGGTGAATGAAGAGGTCTTGCCAATCGTGAAGCAGCGCTGGGTGCAGGCCGAGTCTCAACAGGTCCAGGTGTTGACACCCCAGCCGCAATTCACGGAAGAGCACGTGGCCCTCGGGAAGCAGGCCTTCCTGACTGTGGGCTGCGCCAAGTGCCACGGCGAGGATGGTCGTGGCCAGATGCCGGACAACATCGGCAAAGATGGCTGGGGCCGCACAACGCGAGCAGCAGACCTGACAGCTGGCATGTTCCATGGGGGACAGAAACCGATCGACATCTACCGCCGTATCTACTCGGGGATCAACGGGACTCCCATGCCCGGATTTGCATCCGCTCTCCAGAGCCAGCCCGACACGATCTGGCATCTGGTGGCCTACGTCAACTATGTCTCCAGTCGCCGCCGCGAGGGGGACTCTCCACCTCCCGGCCCGATCAAACCGTATGTCTCCGCGGAAGAGAAGGCCGCCGAAATGGCGGTTGCCCCGTGACTTGATACGCAGACCACTTACCTCTCTCCTCTTACCATTCCGTCGGAGTCCTCGAACGTGAGTGAACTCGAACAGCTGAGGCAGGAACTCGAGACCATGAAGTCTCGGGCAGAGGCGATCCAGACGCGGATCGCGGCGATTGAAGGAGTCCATCCTGGGGCCATCGACTGGGCTCCCAAAGGGTTCTACACGGCCTACCACGCCACGGCGGGTTTCATGCTGGGCGGAGTGGCGGCACTCCTCAGCCTGTTACTCAATGTGATTGCCGCTCCCCTGGCCGGGAAGAGTCCCCTGGAGTTGATCCGGGTTTACCTGACGTTCCCGCTCGGGGAACGGGCAATGGAACTGGCGAAGGGCTCAAAAGACATCTACGCGATCCCGGACGGCATGATCCTCGCCATGGGCTGCTGTCTCTACATCGGAACCGGGATGTTGATCGGCGTGCTGTTTCAAGTGCTGCTGATGCGGTTCGCCGAAAGGAAGTCGCTGGGCGTCCGACTCGGCCTGGCGACTGTCCTCTCGCTGGCGATCTGGTTCGTGAACTTCTATCTGATCCTGACCTGGCTTCAGCCGATGTTGTTCGGCGGGCGCTGGATTACTGATTCGGCGATTCTGCCCCCCTGGGTCGCCGCTGTGACGCACGTGATGTTCGGCTGGATGCTGGCATTGCTGGCTCCGCTGGGACACTTCGTGCCGTATCACCAACCGCATGTGGAAGAAGTCGAAACAGGAGCCTAGGAATCCCGTCTCTCTGCCTCTTTCCCTCTCCCTCTCTCCCCCTATCCGATACCCATGCCCACTGCCACTGACTCCCCGCGCCACGAACACCTCGTCATCGAACGACTGGTCTTCTGGTACTTCGCAGCCGCCCTCGGCTACATGCTGATCTCCATGGTTGCCGGGATCATCATGGGGCTCCAGCTGTTGAGCTGGAACCCGCTGCCAGCCTTGGAGCATCTGTCGCCTGGTCGTTGGCGCATGGTGCATACCAACGCGATCGCCTACGGGTTTCTGGCGAACGGGTTCCTGGGAATGCTGCACTGGGTCGTGCCGCGATTGTCGCTGCGACCGGTCCTCGACAAACGGCTGTCGTACTTCATCTTCGCCGCGTGGCAAATCGTGGTACTGTCAACCGCCGTGGGGTTAATCCTGGGTGAGGCCCAGGGCCTCGAATGGGGTGAAACGCCGGTCTGGATCGATCCGCTGGCCCAGGTCGGTCTGCTGCTCGTCGCCTTTGACTTTGGCTACCCGATCATCAAGGTCAAGGGGCCGATGTATGTAACCTTGTGGTACTTCCTGGCGGCTCTGGTCTGGACCTTCCTGACCTATGCGATGGGGAATTTCATCCCGCAATACTGCGTGTCCGGTTCTGCGGCGGGAGCTGTGGGCGGTCTGTTCATCCACGACCTGGTGGGGCTGTTTGTGACGCCGCTGGGCTGGGGCATGATGTACTACTTCGTCCCGATCCTGCTGAAGCGCCCGATGTGGAGTCACGGTTTGTCGCTGGTCGGATTCTGGGGGCTGGCGTTCTTTTATCCACTGCAAGGGATTCACCACTTCCTGTACACGCCGATTCCGATGTTCCTGCAATATGGAGCCGTGCTGTCGACAATCGCCCTGGAGTTCGTGGTCCTGACCGTGATCATCAACTTCGTTGGGACGTTGCGGGGAACCGGCATGGCCTGCCTCAGCAACCTGCCACTGCGGTACTTCTATACCGGCATCACGTTCTACTTCCTGACCTGCCTGCAGTGTGCCTTGCAGACGACGATGACGTTCCAGGCGCTAATTCACTTCACCGACTGGGTCGTGGGTCACGCACACATGGTGATGTTCGGCGTGTTCAGCATGTGGCAGCTTGGCATGATGGTCTACCTGGTGCCACGACTCCTGAAGACGGAGTGGTACAGCGAGAAGTGGTGTTACTGGCATTACTGGGCCTCTGCGGGCGGCCTGTGTGTGATGGCGGGCGATCTGATCTTGGGAGGACTGTTCCAAGGCTGGTCCTGGGCGGCCCTACAGCCCTGGGAAAAGTCGATTGAGGTCTCCATCCCGTTCTGGGCGGTCCGGATTGCCGCCGGTGCAGTGATGTTCTGGGCTCAACTGCTGTTCGCTTACAACCTGTTCAAGACCTGGCAGAAGTCTCCGCTCCGCACGGGCGAAGAAACACTGCCGCACGTGGCTCCGGCCACAATGTGAGGCACGTCGAACAAACTCGACGGCTAAATCCCCTCTCTCCACTGACAACAAGCCACATCCCATCATGTTCGAAAGCAAGTCAGGCATCTTCCTCATCGCGGGGATCGGGTTCTTTGGACTGGCGTTCCTGTCGAACGCGGTCGTCCCGGCGATGATGTACCGTCACCTGCCGGAGAAGCCCGTCGCGGATCTGGTCAACCCGAACGTGCGATACCAGTTCGAGGATCTCGCCCAGCGTTATCCGGACGAGTTCAAAGCCGCTTTCGCCACCGAGCAGGACCCTGTTCCCACAGATCCCCAGGAAGCTGCGAAGTGGTACTCAACGAAGTGTGCTGAAGCCCTGTCGATGGGGCGTAAGATCTACACCGGCGAAGGCTGCTGGCACTGTCACAGCCAGTTCGTTCGCCCGGTCTCCAACGAAGACCGTCGCTATGGGCCGGTCTCCAAGTCATGGGAGTACCAGAACGAGCTGCAACGCCCCGTGATGTTCGGAACCCGCCGCGTCGGTCCGGACCTGTCCCGCGAAGGGGGCCGCCGTTCCAGCGACTGGCACGCAGTCCACTTCTTCCGTCCCAAGACGCTTTCACCGACTTCACCGATGCCGGAGTACCCATGGCTGTTCGATGGTTCACCGGACAAGCCCAACAAGCGTGGCTTGGCTCTGATGATCTATGTCCAGTGGCTCGGATCGTGGCTGGAAAGCTACCCCTACTACGAGGATTACGAGCCGACAAAGATCGAGAAGCCGATTGCCGAAGCCGAGTAGCAGTCAGCCGTCAGCCTTCAGCAATCAGCCAGCAAGGTAATGACTCACAACTCTCTGGCTGAAAGCGGATCGCTGAAGGCTTCCATCATGACCACCCCCACAGTCATACAACGAGTCCCCCTCTGGACCTGGATCGTCGGCGCTGCGGTGCTGATTCCCAGTATCCTGGGGTTCGCCAACAAGTTCCTCGATCTGATGATCGTCGCCGCCGGTGATGAAGAAGGGGCGTTCGCCCTGACGCCGATCATCAACTATCTGCTCGCGACTGCCGGTTTCTTTTGCATGTTGATGTGGGCCGTGACTCAGGGTGCCTTCCACGACATCAATCAGCCGAGCCGTCAAATGTTTCAGAACGAACTCGATCTGGAACGAAGGACGGCGGAAAGCCTAGGGCCTAGGGCCTAGGGAAAACTCTCCGTTTGGATCTCATCTCTCGTCGTCTTTTCACTCTCCCCGGACCTCTCACCACTCACCTTTCCATGACCACCACCGAACTCGCCAACGCCGAGCAAGAAGGCCAGAACCACACCTACTCGGGCCATGTGATCCCGTGGTTCATCCGCTTGATGTGGCTGTTCTTCTGGATCTTCGCCATAGCCTACGTGGTGAAGTACATCCTGCCCGCCCTGCAGGTCGAACTGCTCAGCCCTCCGTAGGACGGTCACTTCGCCCTCGCCGGTACAAGGGTGTGCGCATCTCCAACGTCGGTAACTGGACGACCTCTTCTCTTCCCATCAAACTCTCTAGTGATTCTGAAGTCCTTTGCGGGGAGAGGGAGAAACCAGCCATCACTCTCGTGTGACGAATATCAACGTCCCGTACGTCCGAATTCTGTCGAACTCCGCAACGCCCCATGTCACATGATTCCCATGCTCCTGTCCGTTGCGATTACTGCGAACTCCCCGTACCGGGCGCGCAGGCGGGGCCGGTCTATTGCTGCAGTGGATGTCGTTTTGCAGCTGCGGTGACCCATGAAAAGGGCGAAGTTGGCGAATCTCGCTGGATGCTGACCGGGCTGGGTGTCTCGCTGTTTTTCAGTTTGAACGTCGTGATGCTGACGATGGCTCTGTGGGCCTATGCCGATCAGCCCGAAACGAGATTTGCAGCCGCTCTTGCTGATTTTCTGCGGTGGATCGCACTGCTATTCACGATCCCCGTCCTGGCCTGGCTCGGCGTACCGCTGGCTCGCAATGCGATCGATCAGCTCAAACGCGGACAGTTGTCCACGGACCTTCTGCTAATGACGGGCGTGATTGCCGCCTTCGGGTATTCCGTCGTGTCGACGATCCGCAGCCTCGGGCATGTGTACTTTGAAGTCAGCTGTGTGATTCTGGTGCTCGTGACGCTGGGCCGCTGGCTGGAAGCGACCGGACGGCGGCAAGCGTCGGAAGCTCTGCATGCGTTAGAAACGCTCCTACCGGAGATGGCTCATCGCGTTCTGTACCACGGAAAATCTGTGAGCGAGAGCCCCCTCGCCTCCAGCCTCTCTCTCGGAAGGAGGGGGGAACAGGAGATTCCGCTGGAGGAAGTGCAGGTTGGCGATCACCTGCGGGTCCGCGCCACCGAACGCATCCCCGTGGACGGCAAAGTGCTGCACGGCACCGCCACGGTCGATGAGCAGTTCTTTACCGGCGAAAGCTGGCCAGCGGCGAAGCGGCCCGGCAGCAAACTCCTCGGCGGGACGCTCAACCTCGATGGCGACCTTGTGATTGAGGTCACCGCTCCGCCCCAGCAGGGTGCTCTGGGGCGACTCGTGGAAGCGGTCCGGCAGGCCCAGGCGGCCAAGGGCCATTACGAACAGCTTGCCGACAGCTGGGCTCGCGTCTTCTTTCCAGTCATCTCCCTCATCGCCCTGGGAACCGCCCTCTGGCACGGAGTCCACACGGGAGCTGAAGCGGCGATTCTGAACTCGCTGGCGGTGGTGCTGATCGCCTGTCCGTGTGCTTTAGCACTGGCCACACCACTGGCCGTGTGGGCGGCGCTGGGAACCGCAGCCAGAAAGGGCGTACTGCTGCATGGCGGGGAAGCTCTGGAGCGTCTCGCGAATATTACCGCTCTGCGATTCGACAAAACTGGCACGCTGACCACCGGCTCTCCGTCCGTGCGGCACTTCCTCTGCGAAACTCCGGGCGATCGTGACGAGATCCTCCGCCGCGCTGCGGCATTGACGGACTCGTCGACGCACATCTTCTCGCGAGCGGTTCGCGGGTTCGTGGAAACGACCGAGCTGATTCCGGGTCTCGAATCGGTCCAGTCGATCCCCGGTCGCGGGCTGATTGCGGTGTTACACGGCATCTCTGGTGAGACGATCCTCGGCAGTCTGCGGCTGATGAACGAGAAGCAGCTGCGGAGCGGACCGAAGATTGCGGCTGCGATTCAGCATCTCGATCAGGAATCGGAATCGTGCGTTCTGATCGGCTGGGCAGGCGAGGTGCGGGGCCTGTTTCTGCTGAAAGAAGAACTGCGGGCTGAGTCGATCGAACTGGTTTCAGGGTGTCAGGAACTGGGCCTTGATCTCGCTGTGCTCACGGGAGACCTGAAGGTCCGCGGTGCCAATCTGTCCCGCGAACTGGGAGTGACCGTCCACGCGGAACTGCTCCCCGAA
Organism: Planctomycetota bacterium; assembly: GCA_003671275.1. Classification (GTDB taxonomy): domain Bacteria; phylum Planctomycetota; class Planctomycetia; order Planctomycetales; family Planctomycetaceae; genus TH-plancto1. The sequence continues at coordinate 8,894 of QWPB01000069.1, forward strand.
GACAAACTGCGATCGATTCGCCAACTGAAGCAAACCGGAGCCTGCGTCGGCATGGTGGGCGACGGAGTCAACGATGCCCCCGCTCTAGCCTTGGCTGATGTCGGAATCGCCATGGGGTGCGGAACGGATGTCACTCGTGAGTCGGCGGATGTCTGTCTGATCCGCGATGACCTGCGAATGATTCCTTGGTCCATTGGATTTGCCCGCCGAGCCGTTTCGACTATTCGTCAGAACTTGTTCTGGTCGTTCGCCTACAACGGGCTGGGTGTCGTACTAGCCGCCTGCGGCTGGCTGCATCCGGCGATTGCAGCTGCGTTGATGGTGATCAGCAGCCTGATGGTGCTGGGGAACTCACTGCGGCTGCGCGAAGGTGAACCGACAGCGTCGGACGCTCACAACGAATTCACCACAACGAAGATTCCGCTCGTGACCGCTGAAGAGGTGCCCCAATGACAGGCACCTTAAGCCCCGGAGTTTCGAATTCCATTCTCCCTCTCCCCACCGAACATGGTGACCAGTGGAAGGAGTGGGAAAGCGGGGAGAGGGCGGGGGTAAGGGGCCAGCCAAATTCCCCTGACCCCGTTGCTTTGCCCCGCAGTCACGAATTGAGAGACACTCCAATCGACTCGCGGGGGCGAGGGAGTCGACAGTCGTCAACACGAGTTGTGCCGACGATCGGAGGTTCGGCATGATCGAGTACCCTCTGATCCTGCTGGGCGGCCTGCTGGGTTCATCGCACTGCGTCGGTATGTGCGGGGCCTTCGCGATGCTGGTCGGAATGAACCGCTCCACCGTCCGCGAGAACGTGATCGCTCAGCTGGCCTACAGTGCGGGGCGACTGCTGACCTACAGCACGATGGGAGCCGTCGCGGGGTATCTGGGACTGCGGCTGGTCAAGTCGGCCCCGACACTTCTGAACATTCCGGCGGCGCTGTGCCTGCTGGCGGGGGTGCTGCTCGTGATTGAGGGACTCTTCGCCACCGGGCTGCTCAAACGCCAGGGAATCAAGTCCGGTGTACAGGGCGGATGCCTGATGAGTCCGCTATTCGCCACGATGTTACGCATGCCGGGGATGCGGAATGCCTTCTCCGCCGGGCTGTTGACAGGCATGTTGCCATGCGGTCTGCTGTACGCGTTCCTCTCGCTGGCAGCCAGCACGGGCGATATGCTGCGTGGCGTGGCGGTCATGGCTGTCTTTGGACTGGGAACGGTTCCTCTGATGGTCCTGACAGGAGCGGGGTCGATGCTCCTGCAACTGGCTACCCGCGAACGCCTGATGAGGGCTGCTGCGTGGTGCGTCATCCTGACAGGAGCGCTGACAGTCTGGCGGGGCGCGGCTTTTCTCAAGGCCGCCAATACTGCCAGTGCCCCAACCCCGGCGTGTCCGTTTTGTGTTCAGAATGACACGACCGCCGTCCAATAGGCACGTTCGCCTGAACGTGGGACTCTCGTGTATTCCATTACGTGAGAGACGTTCAAAGGTTTCTCCCTCTCCCCACGAACGACTTGGACATTCAAGGAGGACTGGATTGGGGGCGAGGGAGAAAATATCTTTGAAGTCACAGCTATTGCGGCTCAAGCCCGGGCCGCTCCGACGCGCCTTTCGACATGCCCACGCTCTGGTGAGCGTCGCGACAAATCTGGATTCCCACGCCTGAGGCCCCGTTGAACGCTCCTGAGTCTGAAGACCTGTTGCCCCCGAGGAATTCCTCCTCTGGAGAGAGGGGGCAGCAGAGTGCCCCCCCATGGGCACGCCCCATCGGCGAGCCGGTCCCACCGCCCGTTGTGCCGGAGGACAGCCCGAGCGGGTCGTTCTGGAACCGCCACAAGACCGTCGTTAACTTCTGGCTGGATGCGCTGTTGTTGATGCTGTTCATGGTTCTGGCCTGGGAACTGGCGATCTTGCGTCTGGCCTTTCCCAAGGGAGCCGGGGAACGCTGGCGGTTGCTGGGGCATACCGCCGCTGATTGGCAGGATCTGACTTTCAACACATTCTGTGGATTTGCATTGGGGATTGTGGTCCATGTCATGCTTCACTGGGCCTGGATTGTGGCAACGATCCAGACTCGTCTGTTGGGGCGAAAGGCCACCCGCGATGACGGGTCACATACGATGATCGGAGTGGGGGTTCTGTTTGGGCTGATTCATGTGCTGGCGGCGGGGATTTTATGGGCCCGGTGGGCCATTGTCGAAATGCGACCGTAATGAACGCCTGCCGGACAGCCCAGGGAATGCCCTTGTGATGGAGCACGTTTACCCGGACCTTGATCGGTCGGATCATGGGAATCAAGCGGAGGACTGAGGGTCGGGATCAGGACATTACTATTCACAGGGCGCGACTCACGGAGGCTGGCGATCTCTGAATGCCGTCGTGTAATAGGGCGTTTTCCGAAAGCCTGTACGAAAGACAATCTGGCAATCGTATGTATCAGGAGCAATATTCATCCGGAGACGCGTGGGGACGGACTGATGGCTGGCCCGACTTACCAGACACGTATACACACCCGGTGATCGGTTCCCCTTTCGACTGGGAAGCCTCCGAATGGACAGCTAGAATTCACTGCGGCTCTGCTTTCCCGTTGTACGGAGCCGGGTGTCTCAGGTGATGGTCCGTCGGTGATGGTCCGTCTTGGAACTCGACCTCATGGAATCCGGACTCGGCAGTGTAAAAGTCGCGGTCTCCCCGGCGGAGAAGTACCGGGAGTATCTGGCAACGAAGGGGCTGCGACTCACTCGTGAGCAAAGTATCATCGTCGAAGAGGTCTTTGCTTCACATGAACATTTCGATGCAGAACAGTTGATTGTCCGGCTGGGTCGAGCGGATCAGGGACGGCGGGTCAGTCGATCGTCGATCTATCGTTCACTGGCCAAGCTGGAGGAAGCGGGCCTGATCCGCAAGGTCGCGCGACAGGAAGACCGCGATGTCTTTGAGCACGATTACGGCTATCCGCAGCATGATCATCTCATCTGCCGAAAGTGCGGGACATTGATCGAATTTCATCAGTCATCCCTGCCCGAGATTCTTGCCAAGGTGGCCGACGCCCACGGCTTTCGCATGGAGGGACACCGCCTGGAAGTGTCCGGTCTGTGCAAGGAATGTTGCCGGCCTCCCGTGAGTCGCCCCAAGAAGTTGAATTTACTCTGACCCGCTGTCACAGTGTGATGCAGTCGGTTGTCAGTTCTTCAGGGATGCCCCGAGGATCCGCTCATGTCGATTGAAGTCAGCTGTGCCCAATGTGGTGAGCCGTACCAGTTGAAGGATTCCCTGGCCGGGAAATCTGTCCGCTGCAGAAACTGTCAGTCGACCATATCCGTCCCTGACAAATTGCTGATCGATGATGTCAATGAATATGAAGTCGTCGATGACGACGAGGACGTGGTCGTGGCGCGTCCCGGAAAAGGAAAGCGTTCCCGCTCATCGGTCAAAGTGAAATCGGGGAAGAAGTCCCGCTCCTCCTCGGATGAGGGTTCCGATGCGATGAAGTGGGTGGCCGGTTGCCTGATTGCGGGAGCCGTGTGCTTCCTGTTGATGTGTGCGGGGGTGGGGCTCTGGATCCGACGCGCGGCACGCGGATTCGAGAAAGAACTGAATGCCGTGATTCAGGAGGCGGAGCAGCAGGAGCGGGAGCAAGCGGCCGCGCGGGCCAATCTGCAGATCCCTCCCGGCGGGCCCGCCGAGTCACTCTATCCCATTGAGCAGTATCCCGTCCCGACGTTTCCTGACCTGGGCCCGCCGGTGCTAACGATCGGACAGGGGGTCACCGTCCATCAGGTCCGATTCGTCTCACCGGACAAGGCACAGCAGCCGGGGTACCAGATGACGATGCACGTCTATCTCCCCCCCGGTGAGGCAGCTCCGGCCACACGTCCGCTGGTGATTGTCGCTCCAGCGGGATCGACACTGGTCACGGGCAACAGCGTCGATGGTCTGGATTATCACGATGAGACGCTGCCCTATGCCGAAGCCGGGGCCGTGGTGATCATGTTCTCCTTGGACGGTCCTATCGGAGAGAACGAACAGGATGCTTTGTTCGGTGCGGCCTATCAGCAATTTCGAGATGCCGGAGCTGGGACGGTGAACGCCAAAGTGACGATCGATTATGCCTTGGCCCGGATTCCGTCCGTTGATCCCCGGCGGATCGTGATTGCCGGACATAGTTCCGCCGGAACCTTGTCGCTGCTCTATGCAGCTCATGAATCGCGATTGGCAGCCGCTGTCGCCTATTGTCCGTGCGTCGATGTGGAAACCCGGCTGGAGTGGGCTACGGATGAATGGAGTGGGAACCGGCTGTTTCCCGGCCTGGAGGAGTTCGTTAAGAAGTCCTCACCCATGACGCATTTCCATCAGGTGAAGTGCCCGGTATTCCTGTTTCATGCCATTGATGACAGCAATACCCCCTATGCGGACACGGTGAAGTATCACGAACGCCTCAAGTCGGCGGGCAAGGACACCACACTGTCCGAGCCTCCCGCTCAGGGAGACCATTATCAGCCGATGATCGACCAGGGAATTCCCCGAGCGATTCAGTGGCTGAAGGACCGCCACATTTTGTAGCTGTTGACCAAGATGGCCTTCGGTCCACGGATGGCTTATGCCGCAGCCAGATCGAGTGCGATTCGCGATCCCCAGGAGACCGACCTACTGGGCGCGATTGACGATTCCGGTTCCAGCGTTGGCCGCTCCCTGAACGGTCTGGCGTCCCCGACCTGTGGCGAAATCAGACAGCTGAATCACAGCCGGGCCGAGCAGGAACAGAAACACCGCAGGCATCAGACAGATCACTGTCGGGAACAGCAGCTTGAAGGTCGCGGCGTTGGCACTCTGGTCCGCTCGCTGACGCATCGTCTCCCGCATACTGTCCGAGTACTCAGTCAGAGCTTCGTTCATACTGGTGCCCATCCGTTCGGTCTGGATGATCAGTGACGTGAACGAGTGAACTTCCGGGACGTCTACCCGTTGACTGAAACCGGCCAGTGCCTGTTGCAGGGAGCCGATCCGGGACTGCTCATTGACGATTTGCAGTTCTTTCGACAACGCCGGATATACCGGAGCCAGTTCGGTGCTCACCCGTCCGAGCGCCTTGGGCACGGTCATCCCCTGGCTGACGCACATGTTGAGCAGATCCAGCATGTCGGGCATACCATTGCTGATGTCTTTCAGTCGCTCTGCGGCCCGGCTGCGGATCAACATGGTGGGCAAGGCCCAGCCCAGAATCGGCAGGAAGATCAGTCCCCCCATCAACAATGGTTCGAGACGAGCGGGGCCCAGCACGAGCAAGACTCCGCAGAACAGCACCGGCAGAAAGATCCCCAGCATGCGTTTCGCCGCGTGATTATGCCAGGCATGTCGACCATACTCACCCGCGTTTTGCAGGGCCCGGGTCAGTTCCCGGCGACGCTCTTCGGACTCGGGCAGCATGGCCGCCAGCGTAGTCGTGAGGGGGCCGTATTGCAGGTCACTGCTATCGCCGAAGAGTTCTTCGTCCAGCGCAGCCGGTTCTTCTTTAGCGGGCAGCATCGAACTGGCAGTGACGTAACCCGACTGCCAGACCCCGGAGCCGACCGGCTTCTGGCCGAAGATACGGGAGCGACCAGCTTCGGAACCGGAACGGGTGACATCTTCATCGACGTGGATCGAAACGGATTCGCGCCGGGGCACGCGTGCCAAGGGAGCGGCGGGAGCCACGGGCTCAGTGGGGGCGACTGGCTTGGGGACGGGGGGAGGTGTCAGCGGGCTGATGACCTCCGACGCCGGGGGACGCGGCGGCATACCCCGGTCGGCCTGCCGCGAACGCCACGCCTTGTAGATGATCCGGACCGTCAGGATGGCCACAAGGCCCATCAACAGTGTGACGACAGAAATTTTATTCATCGGGGCATCCAGCAGTCGAGGCGTGATAGCAGTTGACGGAGAGAGCGATCAGGGTGGCACAGCAGGGATGGCTTACGTCTTCTTGCTGTTGGCCAGAATTCGCATGACCCAGATCGATCCGATGATCTGCAGGACAATGGCCAGGAATGTCAGTCGGCTGGCCCACGTCGAGGCCGTCAGTGAGTCGATGTAGTTCGGATCTCGAAACAGGAAGAACGCCAAGATCCCCGGCGGCAGAGCAATCATCAGGATCGCCACGGCCCGGCTGGCAGCTGTGGCGGCAGCGAGTCGGCCCTGGAACTGAATGCGGTCGCGGATAGTGGTTGCGAGCCGTTCCAGCACGTGAACCAGATCGCCCCCAGTTTCGCGATGCACGCTCAATGCGGTGGCCAGCACGCTGGCACTGACCAGACCGGTACGCACGGGGAGTTCGTCCAGGGCTGCACTCAAAGGCAACCCCAGGGCGATCCGGTCCGTACAGCGCCGCAATTCACCTCCAAGGGGCACGGGGGTGTCGTTGGCGACGACCTGCAAACAGGCTTCGAGACTACGTCCGGTCTTTGCGGCACGGGCGAGTTCGTCGATCATGGGGGGCATCTGATTCATCATCACCGACTGTCGTCGAGCCCGCATCATGGTGGCCACCACGATCGGTGCGACAAACCCCAGCAGTCCCGAAATGGCCGCGATCAGCAGGTCTTCCTGCCAGACGAAGGCGACCCCCGCCAGCGTGAGCGCACTACACAGACACAGGGCCAGGACCATGCTCGGGGCCAGCCCGATGCCAGACTGAATCATCAACAGATCGAACCACGAATTAATACGGTTGCCCATATCGTTCGAGTCGTCCCTGGCGAACGTTTCCTGTTCGCGGAGGATTCCCGCAAACTCAGGTTGTGGAGTAATCAGATCGCTGGCCATGATTGCCTCAGATCCATTCTTCGATGGGACGACAGTAAGTTCGCGATGGGGGAATGGTCGGAACGGGTGTGTTTCACGAGAAGATTGACTGCGCGTCAAACCCCGTCTTCAATTCCCGAGCGGCGAACAGCTTGGGATTCAGATCGATGCCGCGGGCCGAGATCCGGCGGATGCACTGCGGCTCGTACCCCGTCGCGTAGAACGAGCCCATCACGCGGCCAGCACCATCCATCCCGGCCATCCGGTAGACAAAGATGTCTTCAATGTCGAATTCTCCATTCGTCACCCCGGTCAGTTCGGAGATGCGGATCACTTTACGTTCTCCGCTGGCCAGACGGGCCACATGCATGAAGATCTGAATTGCGGAGGCGATGTACTGGCGGGCCACCCGGGTCGGCAGTTCGGCCCCGGACAGGGCAATCATCAATTCCAGCCGCTGCAGGGCGTCACGGGTATCGTTGGCGTGGACCGTGCTCATGGAACCATCGTGGCCGGTGTTCATGGCCTGAAGCATGTCGAGGACTTCGCCACCACGGGCTTCGCCGACGATGATCCGATCGGGACGCATCCGCAATGAGTTGCGGAGCAGATCGCGGGGGGACACGGTCCCCTTGCCTTCCACGTTGGACACCCGGGTTTCGAGACCCACCACGTCGGCCTGCTGCAGCTGAAGTTCCGCGGTTTCTTCGATGGTGATGACACGTTCGGTGGACGGGATGAATCGGCTCAGGTTGTTGAGCATGGTGGTCTTACCAGCACCCGTACCGCCCGACAGCAGAACATTTTGGCGTCCCTTCACGCAGGCGATCAGGAACTCGGCCATCTCCGGGGCCAGCGTTCCCATCCGGACCATGTCTTCGAACTGCAGAATCTTGCTCTTGAATCGGCGAATCGACAGTGTCGGTCCCCGCAGTGCCAGCGGAGGAATCACCGCATGCAAACGGGAACCGTCCGGCAACTTGGCGTCGACCATGGGAGCGGTTTCGTCCACACGCCGACCGGCCTGTCCGACGAGCCGCTGGATGAAGTGCAGCAGGTGGCCGTCATCCGCGAACTTCACTTCCGTCCGCTCCAGCAGTCCGTTGCGTTCGATAAACACGGTGTCATGGCCGTTGACCAGCACGTCGGAGACCTCGGGGTCATCCATCAATTCTTGCAGCGGACCAAAACCATAGATCTCATCCATGAGCTCCTGGACCATCAGTTCTCGATCACGACCTTGCAGGTTGTGCTCAGGACGGGCAGCCAGGTGGCTCGCGAGTCCCTTTAGCTGCTTGCGGAAGTCGTCTTCGCCGAGTTCGCCGACCTTGGACATGTCGATCGAGTCGACAATCTGGCGATGAATCTTGGTTTTGAGCTGTTGAAAGTCGCGGGTATCGAAGCCCATGGCTCGTGGTCCTGACGTAGGTCCGGTGAGGAAGTGCAATCGTGGGCAGGCGGGGCCTGCCGTGCGGACGGGTCTCAGTGGCTGAGGAACAGTTTGTGGATGTACGGGTTGGTCGATTCGAGCGACCGGTCTGGTAACCAGGCGGCATTCTGATGGTCGAGGATCGCAGTCCGGGTCACGATGACTGCCGGTTGCACGGTCAGATGCATCTTCTGCCCGCCCGCATCTTCGACCGCCAGAATACGAATGGCGACCAGAGTGGCGACAGCGGCTTGCCCGAGAGTGTCGGAGCTGGCCCGATGCTGGGTGTACAGACCGCAGATGCGGGTCTGGCCCACCAATGAATCGAACGACTCCTGAATCGGTCCGAGCAGAGCCGAGTCGATATTGAGCTGTTGCGGGCCCTGATCGATGCGGAACTCGTGACCAAACGACGCGAGATGATCCAGAGTCCAGCCCGTTCGGATCTGTTCCACGACCGCTGGTTCCCGCAGACCAGTGCCGATATCCAGGGCCAGCAGATTGGCTTTCTCGGAATCGTCCTCGTCGGCCCCCAGTGATGCAGTGCGCAGAAGCATCTCGGGAATGCCATCGGGTCCGGCATACACTTCGCCGTTAACCGCGTCGTAGCTGTAGCGGTCAAAACCCATCTTGAGTTCAATTTGCCGTTGCCAGGTATCCTGGCGGCGCGGATCGAGGTGCGTGTGCAGGATCGCCATCGGCAGAGCGGGAACCGGCCCCTGGGCGGTGGGAGCCACTCCGATAATGCGGTTGTCGACACTGGCTTCGGCGTAGGCGATCACGTCGGCATGCCACTGGCCAGTCAGTTCCTGAAAGAACTGTGCCACCGGATTTCCGCGACTATTCAGACGGGCCGCCCGGATCTGGCAGGTCGTGGGATGTGATGCATTCGGGACGAAGCGGGTGTCTCCCGTATCGGCATCGGCCTCGATCGTGCCGACCAGCACATCGCCCTCTTCGCCGGTCTGAAGTTCCACCGGCGAACCAGTCACAAAGTTGATGCCCCCCGCGTGTACCGCAGCCGCCAGAACCAGATCACTGCGATCCGAATCGGATTGTTGCAGCAAGTGATCCGTCGCCAGTTCCGCCGCTCCGGCGAGCGCAGCGGATTCGGCGGCGGCCTGTAATTCCACACGAGCGGCATCCACCCACAGCCGGTCGAAGACCAACGCCAGACAACTTCCGATCACCAGAATGGCGACAGCGACCGCAAGGATCATGCTGCCGCGACGCGGTGGGCGAACTGTCGGAAGTGTGGGTTGAAGCGTACGCATGGTGGAGCGGGAATGGCCGAACTAGCTCTCGTGATGTCGAAAAGCAAAGGGGCTCGTGCGGATCTCGCGAGACACCCGCACAAGCCATGACGATTTAGAAGTTGCCTTCTGCGGCACCGCCGCCTTGTCCAGCGCTTCCGAAGTTGTTCCCTCCCGGATTGGCGCCTCCGAAGTTGCCTCCGGAGTCGTTTCCACCGGAGAAATTTCCCTGGTCCACGCCGGGCTGATTGGCTCCCATCGGATCCCCTTGCGGAACCGAGTAGAAGCCCCCTCCATAGCCACCGCCAAAATCGTTACCTCGACGATCAACGGGCAGAGGAGGAGGTTCACGTCCGCTATTGGCTCCAAAGCCATAGTCGAATGCTCCCCCGATCCCCCCCCCAGGGCCGCCGGACGAGTCAGTGGAGACCGTTCGATGGCCCAGCGATCCGATCGCAGTCCATCTTTGAAGAGCGTGAGCGTCCGGTTTTTCCCCGCGAAGAGTTCTGTTACGGTGGGCCGCTTGGGCTCTTCGACCTTGGGGGCGTCAGGAGTCTTCAGACCGAGAATCTCGTCAAGGTAAGCCCGGTCCTGTTCCCGCAGAACAAACTGGTTTTCCGCCTTGCCATCCGGTGTGTAAGTCAAGTTGAGCTGGCCCTTGCGGCTGGCCAGCAACAGGACGTTGGCATGATCGGGAGTCATTTCCAGGGTGACGGTGTTGGCCCCCCGGCTGGCATCCGCAATCCCCGTGACGGAGCGATTCACGGCGATGACCTTGATCCCCTTAAACAGGGTCATGATCATCCCCCCATTACGGGAAAGATCCCGGTAATAGGCTGGGACGAATTGAATATCCACGTAGTCCTCGGCTTTGACCAGACCATCGACGGCGGCGACCCCATCGGCCAGCGAGATGGTGACGGCCCGCATCCCGGCCCCAACCTTGAGCGGCGGCCCCTGATTGGGCGGAAAAAGGTCCAGCGTACTGATCGGCTGGGCCGCCTTGATCTTGGTCTTCACGACGCGATCAATCAGGATGCGGTCCGTCTTGACCAGATCGCGGGTCAGCTTCGACTTGGCCTGCTCCCCGTTTTCTGATCCATGTGGTATGAGAGTCTCCCCCTGATGCCCCGCGAAGCGGGTCTTGGAAAGGCTCTGAACATGACGACGACAC
>QWPB01000181.1 GCA_003671275.1 Planctomycetota bacterium
CTGTCATCGGCGTCTCCGACAGCCCGTTGCGTGTCGCGGGCGGCGAGACAACCTCCCGAGGCAGGTCATGCAGCGTTACTGTTTGGTGATCCGCCAGAATCGTGGCCCGTTCAATCACATTACTCAGTTGTCGAACGTTGCCCGGCCAGTGATAGGCCCGCAGTGCCTGTAGTGCCTCATCCGAGATCTGCCACCCGCTAGGCAGAAAATGATTCACGAGCAACGGAATATCATCCACCCGCTCTCGCAGTGTCGGCAACTGGAGCGACAGTACATTGATCCGGTAATACAGATCTTCCCGGAACCGCCCCTCCTCGACTTCGCGATCCAGCAGGCGGTTGGTGGCGGCAATGATCCGTACATTGACCCGCCGTTCCAGTGCGGATCCGACCCGTCGCAGCGAGCCATCCTCCAGCACTCGCAGCAATTTCGGCTGGAGTGCTCCGGGCATCTCGCCAATTTCATCGATGAACAGCGTGCCGCCATCCGCCACTTCAAACAATCCCGGTTTGGCTCCAATGGCCCCCGTAAACGAGCCTTTCTCGTGGCCGAACAGTTCACTTTCGACAAGTTGCTCGGGCAGAGCCGCACAGTTAATTGTGACGAACGGCTTGTCCGCCCGCAGGCTGGCTTTCTGTATGGATCGCGCGACCAACTCCTTGCCGGTGCCGCTTTCCCCCTGAATCAGTACGGTTTTGTCCGTCGGACCGACTCGGTCAATCAGCCGAAACAGCTCCTTCATGGGGGCGGATTCCCCGATGATTCGTGTGGTCGGACGATGCAAATCCAGAATTGTCTTGAGGTTCGAGTTTTCACGCCGCAGCCGTCCCCGTTCGGCGGCCTGACCGCAGCGATGTTCCAGCTCCGACAGCGGAAACGGCTTCGTCAGGTAGTCGCACGCTCCGAGCTTCATCGCCTCAACAGCCGTCTGAATCGTGGCCTGCCCTGTCAGAATGATGACTTCGGAGTCAATACCTTCGGCTTTCAGGCGTTGCAACAACTCCAAACCGGAGATGCCAGGCATGTTCATATCGGCCAGCACGAGGTCAAACCGCTGCTGCCCAACCAGCTTCAGCGCTTCTTGAGCATTCGCCGCTGCGACTACGCGGTGCCCCTTTCGCCGCATCCACTCCGCAGCCATTTCCCGAAAGGGATCATCATCCTCGACGATGAGGAGGTCGAAAGGCGATTCTCCCGACATGTTTCGACACTCCTGAGGACTGACCCGCACGGTGGGGTGTTTCGCCCAATCATCTCGGAAATCACCGTACAAGGCGACCGAAGCCACCATCGACTGACCGCGCTGACGTTATGGAGGGGGGATTCCCAGCAGTCGGCGTGCCATTTGCCACTGAGGTTTCAATAACTCGAATTCCCCATCGTTTCGAAGTGGCCTGTCATGGGGACCATTGCATGCCACCAAGGGAAACACGGAGAATTCGTCCACTGAAGATCGCGGGCAGAGAGGCGTTCGGTCCGGATCAAGACTTTGCCAGCGCGACACAGTGTCACACAGTGTGCACATTTCGTGTCACCGGTGCCCCCCTCCCCGGGATTGCTCACGGGTCGACTCCGCAGATCGAATACGGAATCTGGAATGCCCAACCTGGAATCAGCCGCGCTGAATCTCATCATCGAATCGCTTCCCACCGGAACAATCATTGTGGATTCTCAGGGGAGAATCGTTCGGCTTAATCATCAGGCCGAGTCCTGGTTCGGATATCAGCATGATGAGATTCTCGGACAGTCCGTGGAACTGTTGATCCCGGACCGGTTTCGCAGCCTGCACCCCCAGTTTCGGGCTGACTATATGGAGCACCCGCGGGTCCGTCCCATGGGGGTCAATCGTGACCTGTATGCTCGCCGCAAGGATGGTTCGGAGTTTCCCTGTGACATCTCGCTGCATCCTCTGCCCTTGCAGAATGACATGCACATCCTCGTGCATATCGTGGACTCGACCGAGCGACGGCTGGCTGAGGCTCGCCAGCGGCATGAGGAGTCACTTCGCCGCATGCAGTTCATGGTTGAGAATCTGCCCGCCGGTGCGGTGTACGTTTCACTCGATACCCAAACCATTCTGGTCAACCGGACCTTCGAGGAAATGACCGGGTATACCGCCGATGAGCTGACACATCTCTCCCGCTCATTTGTGCTGCTCTTTCGTGATCGCGCGGACGAGGTTCGTCAGCTGCATGACGCGGATAAAAATGGGGGATTCCGTTCCTCACGCGAACTGCAGTTCTTTCGCAAGGACGGACGGCAGGCGTGGATCGAAATGGCTGCCTACCGCTACAACAACCATGAAGTCTGGTTGTGGCATGACATCACAGACCGCCTGGCGGCGCAGGAACGGCTGGTCCAGTCCGCCCGGCTGGCTGCGATCGGCGAGATGATGACCGGTCTGGCCCACGAAAGCCGTAATGCCCTGCAACGGGCCCGCGCTGCGCTGGAGATGCTGGAACTCGACTTGGCCGGTCGCCCCGAGATGATGACGCTCTCCCTGCGGGCGGTCTCAGCCATTGAGGAATTGCAGCGGCTCTACGAGGAGGTCCGCAACTATGCGGCTCCCATTCAACTGGAACTGCGTGATGTGGATCTGGAAGACGTGTGGACTGAGGTCTGGTCGCAAGTCCAGCAGGTCCATCGCGACAAGGAGATTCGGCTGACATCACTGGGGAACCCCGAAGCCCGTCAGACGCGGATCGATGTCTATCGCATCCAGCAGGTCTTCCGCAACATTCTGGAAAATGCAGTCGCGGTCCTCCCCCCGGTCGGGGGCGTCATTGAAATCAGCTCCCGGCTGGTCGACGAAGAGAATGGCCACTGGATGGAGATCGCCGTGCAGGACAATGGGCCCGGCATGAATCGCGAGCAGATCGCCCGGATCTTCGAGCCGTTCTTCACAACAAAAACTCGAGGCACCGGGTTGGGCATGGCCATCGTCAAACGCATCATGGAGGCTCATGGCGGTTCTGCATCCATCGGGACGCCTGATCAGGGGGCGAGAATCATTCTCCGGTTCCCGTCCACCCGCTGAGGAGGCATCGCATCCCGCGATGCGGGCTTCTTGCGATACAGACTACTTATCGGGCTTCGATTTCTCGGACTGCGATTTCTCCTCGTTCGCATCGGGCTCTGAAGCCTCCGTCTTCCGGGCGGCCCGCTCTTTCCGCACGTGATCGTGACAATCCAGGCAGGACATCGTGACATCGAACCAGCGGAGAGCCGCTTTGTCGAACTGTCCGGCCTCGGCGGCTTCCGCCACACGGGCCGCATTATCTCGAAACTCGATGCTGTGCTGACGGTACTCCGCATCCAGCATGACATTCCAGATCTCGACGCGGCTCATGGCCGACAGTTCTTCGGCCCCCGCCTTCACGAGGGCGGCATCTTCCTGGCACAACCCTTCCAGGATTTTCGAGGAAGCATCCAGCTTCTTTCGCATAAAGGATTCCAAGCTGTAAGGCTTTGCGGCCTTCGGCTTTTCCACAGGGGTCTCGGCCACGGGCTCCGTTTTTCGGGTGTCGGGCTTTTGCGCCACGGCAACCACACAGGCCAGACTCGCCACGAGTCCCGCTGGAATCCACCATTTATTGAGAGCTTGCATGTTCGGTCCATCCTGCTCAGGGGAATGTGTCGGGCACCTCTCCTGAGTGTGCCCACTCCTCGCTGGGGTGCAATCACCATGCCGCATTCGATCTTCCGTCTCGATCCGCGAACTGAATGGCGGGTGGCATCGGATTTGCGTTCTGAGTTCACGGGCATGAGTCACCGGGGACTCGTGATCGGTTACACAGATCCGGAAGGAGTCGTGAGATGAAAAAGTCCACGCGATGGCACGTACCGCCCGCTGAACCAGAACCCCCCCAGAACAATTTTCCAGGCGATCTCGAACCTCTCGTGACAGCTCCCCTGACCTGTGAATTGAGTTGTGGCATCAGCCTTGCCCAGCCTGCCGAAATCACGGATCAGCTGCGGGATGCCAATGAGGAGCAGATCCGTGCTCGGGCTTACCAGAAGTGGGAGCAGGCTGGTCGTCCCGGGGGCGATGGGTTTGATTTCTGGATCGCCGCGGAACACGAAGTCCTGGGGCCACCGGCTTCCGAGTTCGCGCCACCGCTTTCCCCTTGAGTCACACACTGCGACCCCCTGTCACAGCTTGCACCTCCTTCGCACACCCATTAACACAATTGTGAGTACGACATGATTTACGAAGTCTCGGGCGACATCCTGCTGACCAAGACCCAGGCCATTGCCCATGGCATCTCTCCGAACGATCCCTTCGACGCCGGTCTCGCCCTCGCACTGCGGGATCGCTGGCCGATGATGCATAAGGACTATCGCCACTATGCCCATCAGAAGCACCCGGAACCGGGAACCCTCTGGGAGTGGGGCGGATTTGGCATCCGGATTTTCAACCTGATCACCCAAGACGGCAGCTTCGACCATGGAGCCAGACCTGGGCGGGCCAGCCTGTCGAACGTCGACCACTGTCTGAAAGCCCTTCGCAAGAAGCTGATCGAAGATAAGATCACCAGTGTGGCCCTGCCCCGTCTGGCCACTGGTGTCGGTGGTCTGGCTTGGGACGATGTCCGGCAATTGATCCGCCAGCATCTGGGAGACATGCTGATTCCGGTGATCGTCTACGGAACCTATCATGCCGGTCAGCAGGCTGACGAACCCGGATTGTGAGTGATTGATGCCGCGACTGCAGATTGATGACCAGTGGGTCGAATTTCTCGCCGGAGAAACGGTCCTGCAGACCGCCCGTCGGGTCGGACTGCGGATTCCCACACTGTGTCATCATCCGGATCTGCCCGATGTGGGCTCATGCCGGATCTGCCTGGTAGAGATTGAAGGCAGCGAACACCTTGTCCCGGCGTGCAAGCATCCCGCCAGCGATGATCTGCACATACGGACTCACACTGCGTCGACAATCGCCGCCCGGCAGATGATCTTGCACCTGCTCGTCAGTCAGGGTGGGTTCCGTAGCCAGAGCCATCACGGATGCAGCGAATCGCAAAATGTGATGTCCTGCACAGCCCGCCCACGCCCCTTGACGGAGTTTGACCGGCTGCTCCAGGAGTACCAGATCGCACCGACCGAAGGGCTCGCTCCGCGATACTCAATCGACAGCGATCCCAGCCCCTTTCTGCATGTGGACCTGAATCAATGCATTCTCTGCGCACGCTGTATTCGGGCCTGTGCCGATGTGCAGGGACGTTTTGTCTGGGGACTCTCACAGCGCGGCCACGAAGCCCATCTGGAGGCCGGTGCCGGTGTCACCCTCGATGAGGCCGCCTGTGAAGGGTGCGGCGCGTGTGCTGCCTACTGCCCGACGGGGGCCATCTCCGATCGCATCGCATTGCAGTTGCCCGTCGCGGATCGCCGGGTTACCACAACATGTGCCTACTGCGGTGTCGGATGTCAGTTTGATCTGAATGTCATCGACGACCATGTCGTGCAGGTCACCTCGAACCCCGACGCTCCCGTGAATGGCATGCACCTGTGCGTGAAAGGGCGGTATGGGTTTGATTATATCCATCATCCCGACCGTCTGACGCGCCCTCGTGTACGTCGCGAATTGCTGGAAGGCCGCTCACGTGTGCCGGGGCAACCGCGCGGCCCCTGGATCGATGTCGATTGGGACACGGCTTTACAGATGGTGGCCACCCGGATGGTCGCGACTCATCAGCAGTCTGGCCCGGAAAGCCTGGGCTTTCTCTCTTCCGCCAAGTGTACGAACGAAGAGAATTACCTTGTTCAGAAGATTGCCCGGCAGATTTTCGGCACGCACAACGTCGATCATTGCGCACGGCTGTGCCACTCCTCGACGGTAGCCGGGCTGAGCATGGCCATTGGCTCGGGAGCAATGAGCCAGTCGATGGCGGATCTCGCCGAGCATGCCGCAGTATTCTTCGTCATCGGGTCGAACACGACCGAACAGCACCCGGTGTTTGGGACGATGCTTCGGCAGGCGGTTCTTCAGCGCGGGGCAAAGTTGATCGTCGCCGATCCCCGGCGAATCGATCTCGTCGACTTTGCCACGCTCCATCTGCGGCATCGGCCGGGTACGGATATCGCGCTGGTCAATGGCTTGATACATCTCATCCTGAAGCATGGCTGGCAGGACGAAGCGTTCATTGCCGACCGGACGGAGAACTATGAAGCGGTTCGCGAAGCGGTCGCCGGCTATCCTCCGGAGCGGGTCGCCCAGATCACGAATTTGAGTGTCCAGGATCTCGAAGCTGTGGCCCGCCTGCTGGGAACACAGCGTCCGGGCGCCGTAATCTGGGCCATGGGGATTACGCAACACATCACCGGCGTGATGAATGTGCTGGCCCTTGCGAATTTGCAGCTGGTGCTGGGTAACTTTGGTTGTCCGGGTGGTGGTGTCAATCCGCTCCGAGGTCAGAACAACGTGCAGGGGGCCTGCGATATGGGAGCCCTGCCGAACGTGTTTCCGGGGTACCAGTACGTCACCGACGCGGGAGTTCGGGATGCCTTTGCGCAGGCGTGGGCTCTCGACGGACTTCCCACGACGATGTCGGCTCAGCCGGGCCTGACTCTGACCGAGATGATCGCCCAGGCGGGCTCACGGGCTCTCAGGAGCCTGTATGTCATGGGAGAGAATCCCGTTCTGACAGATCCTCACTCGGCCCACGTGCGGGACTGTCTGTCGGCGGCGGAATTCGTCGTATTGCAGGAGATCTTCCCCTCCGCAACGGCGGAGTATGCCGACATCGTTCTGCCGGGGACCACCTTTGCCGAGAAAGACGGAACGTTCACCAACACGGAACGCCGCGTCCAGCTCGTGCGACAGGCGATCTCCCCGGTTGGCGAATCTCGCCCCGACTGGAGGATTCTGGCGGAACTGGGGCAGCGATGTCTCTCGGAACAGAACCGCCAGTCGACCGGACCATATGCCGCATACTCGTACCGCCACCCTGCGGAAATTATGGAGGAGATTCGGGCGATCACCCCGGTTTATCACGGGATCACGCATGCGCGACTCGACCGAGGGGAGGCCTTGGCATGGCCCGTCCCCGACCTGGATTCATCGGGGACACCGATTCTCCATCAGCAGTCTTTCCCTCGAGGGCGGGGACGCTTTCACGTGGTCGAGCACCTGCCTCCCCATGAACTACCGGACGCGGACTACCCGTTGCTTCTCACCACGGGACGTGTCCTTTACCACTGGCATGCCGGGGAAATGACCCACCGCAGCCACGGCTTGCAGACCGCCTGTCCCGAACCTGTGGTCGAGATCAACCCGGTCGACGCCGAACGCCTGGGGATCGCCGAACATGACACGATCCAACTGGAGTCGCGCCGGGGCCAGATGACCGCCCGGGCAGGGATTACCGATCGCGTGGCCGAAGGGGTGGTCTTCGCGAACTTCCACTTCCGTGTCCCCCGGAACGCGAACGAGCTGACTCAATCGACACCGCTCGATCCGGTCGCAAAGATTCCTGAGTACAAAGTGACTGCTGTCAGGCTGCTTGCCGTACGCGACCTCTGATTCAGGGATTTATGAGCGCCCCCGAACCCACTTCCGGTACTGGTTCCATTCGCATCGCGGTCCTCGCGGCGGCGGCGATTGTGATTTCACTGATATTGCAGTATCTCGGTCTCGATGCGGTTGTCTGGAAATGGACGGTGTTTGAGTGGCCGCTGATAATGGCCCTGATCCTGGGAGGGCTTCCCCTGGTATGGGAGTTGTTGGACGGGGCACTCCATGGTGAGTTTGGTTCCGACCTGCTGGCGGGGATCTCCATTGTGACCTCGTTGCTGGTGGGGGAGCCGCTGGCGGGAGTCATCGTCGTGCTGATGCTGTCCGGCGGCCAGGTCCTCGAATCTTACGCCATCCGGCGAGCCTCTTCCGCCCTGGAACTGCTGGCCCGCCGCATGCCCCTGTACGCCCATCGTCGCGAAGGGACGGCGACCATTGATATCGCGATCGATCAGATTCAGATCGGCGATCAGCTGGTGGTCTTTCCCCATGAGACCAGTCCCGTCGACGGCACGGTCGTCGACGGTCATGGATCGATGGATGAGTCCTACCTGACCGGGGAACCGTATCAGGTCGACAAGGCGCCCGGTGCCCGGATCATCTCGGGAGCCATCAATGGGCACACGGCACTGACGATCCGCGCAGATCGCCGAGCCGTCGACTCGCGTTATGCTAAGATCATGGATGTGATGCGAGCCGCCGAGAACCGCCGCCCCCGCATGCGTCGGCTCGCCGATCAGCTGGGGACGATCTACACGCCTCTGGCGGTATTGATGGCCGTTGCCGCGGGAGTCCTCAGCAACGATTCGCGGCGATTTCTGGCGGTGCTAGTGACCGCCACTCCCTGCCCGCTGCTGATTGCCATCCCCGTGGCCATTCTGGGAGGGATCTCGCTCTGTGCACGACGTGGGATCGTTATTCGCGACCCGGGGGTTCTGGAACGCATCGATACCTGCCAAGTCGCGATCTTCGACAAGACCGGCACACTCACCTATGGGCGTCCCCATCTGGAAGCGGTCGTTCCGATTCCCTCAATTACCTCCGAGCAGCTCATCGGCTGGACAGCATCTCTCGAACGGTACAGCAAACACCCACTCGCGGAAGCGGTGGTTCAGGCTGCGCGGGGGCGTCGGGTTCTGCTCTCACAAGCCGATGAGGTTAGTGAACTACCCGGACAGGGACTTCTGGGAAAGATCGCCGGACGGACCGTTCGCGTGACCAGCCGCAAGAAGCTGCTTCTTCAGCAACCTGAGGCGGCTCCCCTGTTGCCACCGCCCGCCAGTGGGCTGGAGTGCGTCATTCTCGTCGACGAACATTATGCGGGGACGCTCCGTTTTCGAGACGAACCACGTCCTGATGGGCGGTCGTTTATCGGACACCTGGCCCCGCAGCATCGTTTTCAACGGGTGATGCTGGTCTCAGGCGACCGAATCGAAGAAGTGGATTACCTTGCCCGGCAGGTCGGCATTACCGAAGTGCTCGCCAGTCAGACCCCCGAGCAGAAACTGGAACTGGTTCGCGAGATTACGCGCACGAAATCCACACTGTTCATGGGCGATGGTATCAATGATGCCCCTGCACTATCTGCCGCCACGGTGGGAGTGGCTTTCGGGGCCCAGAACGAGATCACTTCGGAAGCTGCGGGCGCGGTCATCCTGGAGAGCTCTCTGGTAAAAGTGGACGAACTGCTCCACATCGGTCAGCGAATGAAACGCATTGCCCTGGAGAGTGCCGGGATTGGAATCGGGCTCAGCCTGACGGCCATGGTCTTTGCCGCCCTGGGGTACATCACTCCGGTGACGGGTGCCCTGATTCAAGAAGCGATCGATGTCCTGGCGGTACTGAATGCCCTGCGCGTGCCCTGGCAGACTCAGCGTCTGACCGACTACCCGCCTTCATTGCAGTAATCACTACGGGACTCAGGACTTTTTTCAATCGCCGGAAGTTGGGTGAGATTTCGCCCGCCCTTTTCCTGGTGGCCTCAATAGCTTAAACCCAGTGAAAGGCCTGACCCATGGATGATGATCGGCACGGCCTCCTGCATCGGCAAACCACAATCCCCGCATCGCGACCGGTCTGGCATACCACTTGCTTTACCGTGTTTGAGGTGGTTCAAGAAGCAGCACAGGTTCGTTCCGGTGTCCCCCTCGCTGCCCGAACCTGATGGTTCCGTTTCGGGGGCTGGGCTCCCCCTCTTCAGCGAGTAATGCGATGAATCTATGGCAGGCCTTGATTGGGATGCTGTCACCAAACAGTTCCCGGCGTCGCACCCGGCGCAGCCGTTCGGCTGCCGCCACCTCGCTGGAAAACCGGATTCTGCTCACTGCGATCAGCTCGATGAATCCTGCTGTGCAAATCGTCAATGGCACCGGGACCAGCCTGTACGAGTCCGTGGGGATGGTGGGTGACACCGGGGGATACGGCTGTTCGGGAACACTGATTGCCCCGCAGTATGTATTGACGGCGGGCCACTGTGCGGAGGGCGTCGGCGACACGGCGGGCCGATTCTTTGTGGGAGGCCAGGAATACCGCACTACCAAGGTCTTCCTGCATCCCAGCTACAACCCGGGGCAACTGGGCCAGGATGGTGCCCACGATATTGCCCTCTACAAATTGGACCGCCCTGTTACGAACGTGATCCCCACGCCGATTAACCGGACCGTGCCCGTGGTCGGTCAGCTGTTGACGCTGGTCGGTTTTGGAGGCGGGGGGACCGGTACCACCGGACACACGGGTGATTACGGAACCAAACGGGTCGGGACGACGCCCATTGATCGAGTCACCACTCAAACGATCTTCTGGAACTTTGATAACAACACGGAAAGTAATACAGCTCCTGGTGATTCTGGCGGTCCCGCCTTTGTGACCATCAATGGGGTGAGGTATGTCGCCGGAGTGACCTCCGGCGGCGATCAAGCCAACGCCGGAATTGGAGACACTTCATTTGACACACGGGTGGATGCCTATGCCGCGTGGATTGACTCCATCGTCGGATCAGCCGCCACGACCACGGTCGGTATCGTTGCCAGTGACGCGGCAGCGGCAGAAACAACGACGAACCAGACCGCCAATCCGGGAGCCTTTATCGTCACGCGTACCGGCTCCATCGCATCGTCCCTCACCGTGAAGCTGGGAATCAGCGGAACGGCGGTAAATGGGACAGACTACAACAGCTTGCCCACGACTGTCACCATCCCCGCCGGAGCTGCGTCGGCGACCATCTTCCTGACGGTGCGAGACGACACTGCGGTCGAAGGCATGGAAACCGCGACCCTGACCTTGGCCTCGGGAACCGGTTACAGCATTGATGCCACCCGAACCTCTGGAACCGTGTCTATTACGGATAACGAAGCGATTCCTCCGACGGTCAGTATTGCCGCCAGTGACGCGGCAGCGGCAGAAGCAACGACGAGCCAGGCCGCCAATCCGGGGACCTATGTGGTCACTCGCACGGGGAGTACCACGGCTCCGCTGGTCGTCAATCTGACTCGTTCGGGTACGGCAGTCAGCGGAACGGATTACAACGCCCTGCCGACCACGGTGACGATCCCGGCCGGAGCTGCGTCGACGGCCATCACACTGACGATACGCGACGACACGTTCGTGGAAGGCAACGAAACGGCGGTACTGACAATCGCCACGGGGACGGGGTATCTGGTCAACACCAGCCAAGCATTCGCCACGGTGACCATCGCTGATAATGAGGTCGCCACCTCCAACGATCAATTCGCGAACCGCCGGACCATCACCGGGACTTCAGTCGTCGTGACGGGCAGTAACGTTGGGGCCACCCGGGAATCAGGCGAGCCCAGCGTGGCGGGGGTGGGCGGCGGAAAGACTGTCTGGTGGACCTGGAAGGCCACGATCACGGGAACGGTGACGCTCTCCACGGCGGGCAGTTCGTTCGATACTACATTGGGGGTTTATCGAGGAACAGCCGTCAATGCATTGACCCAGGTTGTCGCCAACGATGACGAGAGTTATCGCAATGGAATCTACACGAGCAAGGTCACATTCGGGGCAGTCGCCGGGCAGACCTATCAGATCGCCGTGGACGGGTACGAGGGAGAATCCGGGAACATCAAGCTGGCGCTCACTCAGACCGCCAGTCGCAGCCGAGACGCGTTGACGACCTCCCGGCGTCGCCGGTGGAGTTTCGATGATTAGGATGATTAGAGAGTTATCGAAAATGGGCTTCCGGAAGGCAGTCAGGAATGCCTGATGCTCTGATTCAGTGGCACAGACATTCCTGACGGTGTCAGATGAAGGCATATTCTCAATCGGCTCAATCGCAGGTTATCAGCCTGTTGAAAAACGCCGTGGGATAGGCTTCCCGCCTGTCAATCCCTTCAGAATATCGACAGGCGGAAAGCCTGTCACACGTTTTTCAACGGACTGTTAGACGACTCGCCGCCCGGTCTTTGTTAAACTACGGGTTCACTGTTGGCCAGCTCTCCTACCGAGCGAGTCATGGGGTTCATTGAGAAGATCTCGATCACCTGTTTTTTCGCCAGCTACCTGGTCGCCCTGGGGCTGGAGTTAACGCAGTTCGCCCGTTCCAGCCGGATCAACCGATGGGCGGCGATCAGCTTTGCCGCTGCGGGCCTGCTGGCCCAGACGCTGTACCTCATTCATCGCAGCCAGGTCTCGGGATTGCCGCCGCTGATCGGCTCAATGCATGATTGGTTGCTCGTTCTCTCCTGGGTGGCTGCGGCGAGTTATGTCGTCTTGGAGATTCGCGACAGTCGGCTCGGATTGGGCGTCTTTCTGCTTCCGCTGGTGTTGCTGCTCGTTTGGTCGGCCACCACGGCCCGTCGGACATCGGATGCTCGGGACACGCGGCATGTCGTGGAAATGATGCACGCCACGGCACTGGTTTTTGGAATCGCGGGTGTGGCCATCGGGTTCCTGCTCAGTCTGATGTATCTTGTGCAACATCGTCGGTTGCGGCACAAGACCCCGGATCAAGAAATATTGCAGCTGTTCAGCCTGGAACGTCTCGGTCGCATGAACTGGTGGGCCGTGGTGGGATCCGCCCCTCTGCTGACACTGGGATTGCTGACGGGGGTTTGCTTGGCATGGCGTACCCGCACCACGGCGACGCCGGTCAATCTGCTGGCCCCGGGCTTTATTGTCATGGGGGTTCTCTGGCTGGGGATGATGGGACTGTTCGTGTGGATGGTGGTCCGTGGTCCGAGTTCCGGAAAGCAGGTCGCGTGGCGGACTCTGTGGGCGTGCGGCTTTCTGCTGGTCACCCTGCTGGCATTTGAGGTGTTGACGGAAGGGATTCACGGCAAGAAAACCTCATCCTTCGACTCTGTCCCCCGTCCCCCGGAGCTTAGGAATTCGAATTCCGCCTTTGAGGTGAAACTCCGTCTGCGGGAGGTCGGCTGATGGATCTCCAGGTCGTCTTCTGCAATCACCAGACGGCGAGCCTCTCTATTCGGGAGCGGCTTGCATTCTCGTCTCCCGCGATGATCGAGCGCGCCTATACGGACCTGCGAGGACGATTCCGTCACACGGAGTTCGTCATTGTTTCGACCTGTAACCGCGTCGAGATCTACAGCGCGTGCGATCACCCCCAGGGGGGGCCTTTGCGGCGGCAGATTGCCCAGTTCCTCTCAGAGTTTCATAGCGTTCCCCTCGACGACTTCGTCTCCGAACTGTCCGAGAAGACCGGACCGGATGCTGTCCGCCATCTCTTTGAGGTGGCCTGCAGTCTCGACAGTATGGTGCTGGGCGAAACGCAGATTGTGAGTCAGGTCAAGTCCGCCTACGACGCCGCTGCCAAAGCGGAGGCCTGCGGTCTGATGACGAACACGCTCTTCCAGCGAGCCTTGGCGGTCTCCAGCCGCGTGCGGACGGAAACCCGGCTCTCCGAAGGGCGCATCTCCATTGCCAGCGTGGCCGTCATCGACTTTGGAAAAAGTATCTTTGATAGCTTCCAGGACAAAACCGTCCTCGTCATTGGAGCTGGCGAGATGGGCGAAGAAACACTCCGCTATCTGAAGGACGAGGGCGTCAAGCGGATTCTGGTCTGTAACCGCAATCCTGAACGGGCTCTGCGTCTGGCTCATGAGTTCGGGGGAATCGCTCGCGAATGGGCGACACTGGATGACAGTCTCTGTGAAGCGGATGTCATTGTCAGTACTACCGGGGCCGACCGTCCGATCGTGGATGTCCCCCGGTTTCAGGCCATCCGGCGGCGAACAGGAGAACGCCCGGTCTTCATTCTCGACCTGGGAGCCCCTCGCGATTTCGACCCGGCCGTCAGCACGATCGACGATGGCGTGTTCCTGTATGACATCGACGACCTGGAAACCACCTGCCAGCGGAATCGTCAGAACCGAGCCTACGAAATCGAAGTGGCGCAACGAATTGTCGACGAAGAAATCCAACGGTTCCTTCAGGATCTGCACCACAAATCCACCGGCCCCCTGATCAAGCAGCTGCGTGACAACTGGCAGGAAGTGACGCGTGCGGAACTCGATCAGATGTTCCGAAAGAATGCCCATTGGAGCGAGCAGGATCGACAGGCCATTGAGCGGACAGTCGACCGCATCGTCAATAAACTGCTGCACCCCCCTCTGGAGGCTCTGCGCGACGAATCGCGTGATGGAACGCCGCATGGTCTGCTGGATGCCATCCGGAGGCTTTTTCGCATCAGTGATCGTTAATCCTGCGGGCCTACGGAATTTCGGGGCGGTCGAATTGTCGACCACTGGGAGCCATGAGAGCCCGGCGCTGTCGTGATGGCGATGTGTGCATCAGCAGTTGTGGATGGTTTGACCACTGTGCAAGGTGAGCGGATAGAGACCATCTCTCCAGTGGGAAT
Organism: Planctomycetota bacterium; assembly: GCA_003671275.1. Taxonomy (GTDB): domain Bacteria; phylum Planctomycetota; class Planctomycetia; order Planctomycetales; family Planctomycetaceae; genus TH-plancto1. The sequence goes on from QWPB01000181.1 coordinate 14,349, forward strand.
GCCTTAAAACTGGAGTAGTCTCCACGCATGAGACGATTTGTTATTTTTCGGTGAATTTCTCATTTGTTTTCAAAAATCCGAGCGGTACTATTTCATGCGCTCCCACCGGGATGTCCTCGAAACGCGGGAACGCGCATGGTCACCTAGAATCCTCAAGGAATCTTCATGTCGCTGAGTCGTCGTCGTGGTTTTACCCTGATTGAACTGCTGGTTGTGATCGCCATCATTGCCGTCCTGATTGCCCTGTTGCTGCCTGCCGTTCAGCAGGCTCGTGAAGCGGCTCGTCGGTCCCAGTGCAAAAACAACCTCAAGCAGATCGGCTTGGCGTTGCACAACTACCACGACATCTACAACACCTTCCCCGCTGGTTACATCGACCAGGGAGCCCAGGTGACCGCCAATCAGGGACACTACTCCTGGACAGCTGCCATCCTGCCCCAGATTGATCAGGCTCCGCTGTCCAACATCATGAATGTCGGGACTGTGACCCTCTCGCAGAACCTCGCGAATGCCACTGTTCGCGCGGCGATGCAGAATGCGATGCCGGCTTTCAATTGCCCCTCCAATGCCGGTTCCGTCGTTCTGAATAACGCCGATTTGCCGGCTGCGAATGCCCGAGCCATTCAGGACACCGCTGCGGCAGAGCATCAATTGCCTGTCAGCACCTACGTCGGGATCAACAATTCGGCCATTGGAACCCGCCGGAACCGTGGTTCGGCCCAGGATGCCTCGACCGGTGCGAACGGGACGTTCTCCCGGAACAGCCGGAATGGTTTCCGGGATATGACCGACGGTTCCAGCAACATCCTCGTCGTCACGGAACGTGCCTGGCAGGTGAAGCAGACCAAGATGTTCTCCGCTGTCATGTTCGGAATTCGTGACAATACGGGGGGCGTGAATGCCGTCAGTGAAGGTAATAACGATCAGGGATTGGTCTACGCCCTCGCCGCTCCCGTGGTCTCGATCAACGTTGAAAACGTCGCGAATCGGCAGGGAATCAGCAGCTTTCATACCGGGGGAGCCCAGGCTCTGATGGGCGATGGTCGCGTTGTCTTCCTCAGCGAAAACATGGACGCGAATCTCGATGCTCTTGTGAACAGCACCCTGGAACGCCTCTGTGCCATCGCTGATGGACAGACCGTGGGTGAATTCTAGGGCTTCGTCCTGACTCAGGCTTTGAGTTCAACGAATCATCCGCTGGGGTGAATGAGTTTCGGCGGATTTGTGGAATTCAAAATCAGGGCCTGGTAGAGCAGGCGTCGCCTTGCGACTCACTCAGCATGTAAATGCATCACCCCGACGGAAGACCATTCTTCCGTCGGGGTTGTTTTTTGGACCGAAGTGGGGCGGGCGGATCACGCGGCGTGACGCAACGGCAAGGCCGGGGTCGTCCGCTGTGCGGCCAACTCACGGACTGAGACCAGAAGCGATTCCATGTGCATCGCCCGGGAACCCTTCACTAGCAGCACCGTACCAGGTTCCAGCCAGCAATCGAGCAGCAGCTCTGCCAGCTCGTGATCACGACACAGTCCCAGATCGCTGCGAGGCATCCCCGAATCACGGGCTCCCGCGAGTACCTCGGAGGCATGCTGCCCGACACAGATCAGCCCATCCAGACGGGATGTCGCAGCCAGCTGTCCCAGGTTCCGATGATACGCCGCCGCCTCGGTTCCCAGTTCCAGCATGTCACCCGCCACAAGGATCCGCTTTCGGGCTCCTGGCCAGTCACGCAATGTCTCACATGCGGCTGCCATCGAAGCCGGACTGGCGTTGTAGCTGTCATCGATAACCGTCCAGTCTCCGATCTGCACGGCTCGACAGCGGCCCGGTACGGGCAGGAATTCTCGCAGCCCATCCGCAATTTCGTCAGGACTCAATCCACACTCGCGTCCCACGGCGATCGTCGCCAGGGCCGACGGAATCAGATGACGCCCAGGAGCCCGCAGTTCGTACTCGTAATCGTCGACGACAAACCGCTGAATCGTGCCGTCGGTCTCCATCGACTCGGCTCTCAAATCGCACTGACCGCGCGTCCCCACCACCAGCACATTACACCGGGCTTGGTAGACCATCTCTCGAACCAGCTCGTTATCGCCGTTGAGAATAGCCAAGCCATCTTCCGGCAGATGATCGAGCAGTTCGGCCTTGGTCTGGGCAATGGCCTCCAGAGAACCAAAGGTCTTCAGATGCGTGGGGGTGACTGCTGTGATGATCCCCATCTGGGGACGGGCCATCCGGGCCAGCGCACCAATTTCACCGGGGCTTGATGCCGCCAGTTCGATGGCCGCGAACTCATCTTCGTCGCCAATGGACAGCAGGCTCAGCGGAACCCCAATCTCATTGTTGAAATTCCCGGGGCTTTCGGTTCCAGGAATTCGCGACGACAACATCGAGTAAACCATGTGCCGTGTGGAAGTCTTCCCGACGCTGCCCGTGATGCCGATAATACGGGTCCGTAACGTATGTCGATACCAGGCGGCAAATTCTCCCAGTGCCCGCCGCGTGTCGTCGACGGCAATCGCCGGAAGAGGCGATTCATCCACCCGGCTGTGCTCGATCACACAAGCCACAGCCCCGTGTTCGGCAGCCTCCGCCAGATAGTTATGCGCATCGTGGTTCGGACCACGCAATGCCCAGAACAAGTCGCCGGGACGGACTCGTCGCGAGTCGGTCTCCACTCGATTAAAGGTGGCCTCATGCAGCATCACGCCGACAGAACGTCCGCGAACTGCTTGTGTCAACTCTCGAAAAGTCACCGCTCGCATGGTGTTTGTCCGCCGGGGACACTCCGTTCAAACCGGGGGACGCCCCTCCGTTCTGGTCGTTTCAGTCGTCCAGCCGGTTCGCGTGAGATGAAGAATTAACACCGAGGGCAGGTCGTGCCGTCACTGCCCGGAAACCACCGGGGCAAACGGTAACGATCCTTCCGATTGTTCCAGACATTTCTTGACCAAATGTCGGCATTCCGGACAAACCTGATAAAACGACCGAAAACCCATCATCAGAAACGCTCCGTTCCGGGCGATAGCTGCTGTTTCTGGGTTTGCCTCGAGCCGCTAAGCTGTCGCAACGGAATCGTATCACTGCCCCACCCAGAAACCGAGATGACATGAAGTCGGGACTCGCCACCGGTGTGAGCGCCAGCATTTCCTGGCAGGTCACCCCCCTGCGAACGATCCATCTAGCCGCCGATCAGCCGCACGGTGCAGTGGTTTTCTCCACCCCGTCCATGATCCATCTGATGGAACTGGCTGCCCGCGAGGTGCTTAAAGGCTACCTTGATCCGGGCGAGGAATCGGTTGGAGCTGCCGTACAGGTGGAACATCTGGCAGCGACCCCGCTCGGGGCCAGAGTGACTGCCGAAGCACGGGTCACCGCCATTGATGGTCGGCTGGTTGATTTCGAAATAGAGGCTCGTGATGCCCACGACCTGATTGGACGAGGCACGCACCGCCGGGCCGTCATTGGAATCGAAAAGTTCGCTCAACGTCTCCAGGATAAAACCGCCCGTCTCCCGCAGGCTGCCATGACTGTCGTCCCCCACCCGGAAACGGGCCCCCTTCCCGCCCTCACGACACTCGGGGTCACACTTACTGGACCAATAGCTCGGGTGATGCTCAACCGCCCGCAGAAGCTCAACGCGGTCGACACCCAGATGACCACCGATTGGGAACAACTGAACCACTGGTTCGCGGGGCACCCCGAGATTCGCGTCGTCATCCTGTCGGGGGCGGGCCTGGCATTTTGTGCGGGAGATGATGTTCCAGAAGTGGGCACTCTCTCCCTGGAAACGGCCCGCGAACTCAGCTGGCGGCAAGCCCGTATCTATTTGGCGTGGGAACAGTTGCCTCAGATTTTCATCGCCGCGATCCATGGGGCCGCCGTGGGGGGCGGGTGTGTGATGGCATATTCGTGCGATTTTCGGGTCGCTTCCCACGGAGCCACGTTCGCCATGCCCGAGATCAAGCTGGGCTGGCCGCCGGGGTATGGTATCGCTCAACTGACGGCGCTGGTTGGAAAAGCCCGCGCGCTGGATCTGTGCCTGACGGGGCGCATGCTGGCTGCCAATGAGGCCCATGCGATCGGCCTGCTGCATGAAGTCGTTCCCGGGAACCGGCTTCTGCCCGTCGTTGACGCACTGGCCCAGCGTCTCCTGGCGCAGCCTGCTGAAGCCCTGAGATTAACCAAACAACTGGTCCATGCGGACGAGCCGCCATCCCACAAGGTGACCTATCTGGCGGACACGGCAGCCTATATCCACTGCCTGGAGTTGCCGGATGCTCAAGAGGGAATCCGTGCCTTTCGCGAGAAGCGTCTCCCGCGTTTTGAGGGGCCGTGAGTCATCAGACAGCTGGTGAAAGCCCACAGGACCGCCCGCCCCCCTAAATGAGCAGGACGGATTCGCCTGGGGACGCGGTTCACGCGGTCCCACGCGAAGCGTTCCGATCACGATGTGATCGACTTCTGGCTGAGGAAGCGACCGCCGCTGATGAACATTCCGTTATCGCACGGCATGCACCATTCCAGTTTTACCCGGTACTCAAACTGGCGAGTTTCACTGGCCATTCGCACGGTCACATCGCCAGGAGTCACATACCCTCGATGCAGCAGACCGATCCCATAGCGGCTGATCTCGCGCGTCATGGCGGAGACCGTATTCCCCCGCATTGTCTGGAGTTCCGCAGGAACGGACAGTTCCAGACGTTCCGCATTCCGACTGTGATCGACATCGGATTGACCGATGCTTTCCAACACAGAACGCAAATCATCCATATTCGGGCGTGACCACGGATCAGCCATCGCGGATCTCACTGCTTCAAAAATCAGAAGGGATTCCCGCCGACCGGGACCATGGGAGTCAATTGACTCCCTCATAACCTAGCTCGCGAAACCGAAGCCTGCGGGAACTGGTGTGATTTTTTACCACAGGATCTCTCAAAACAAGGTGATTTACTGATCCCGCCGGGGTGAGGCGATTTCGCCACACTTGAGAGGATCTCCGGTCGATTTTGCGATCCGGATGACGGGCGACAGAAACCTGATACCCTGTGTCACCGCGATCCCGGCGAAA
>QWPB01000064.1 GCA_003671275.1 Planctomycetota bacterium
GATGCACAGCCTGTTTTCTGGGTGGGGGACTCCAGCTTTGTGTTGACGGCGACCGCCGGGGCGGTGCTGGCATTTGTCGCTGCCCGGTTCTGGCCTCTGTCCGGGCGACCTCTACTTTACGCGGACGCTTGTGGTTTGGCGTTGTTTACGGTGGTGGGGGTTGAGAAGGCTTTGGCCTATGGGGTGGGGCCGACCGTGGCTGTCATGATGGGAGTGATGACGGGAACCGCCGGAGGAATGATGCGCGATATCATGACGGGCGAGATTCCGTTTGTGTTTCGGAGGCAGATCTATCTATATGCCACCGCCTGCCTGTGTGGAGCCTTGGTGTTTGTGCATCTGCGTCCCTGGATCTCGCCCTCTTCGCTGCGTTTTCTGGCGATGGGGGTCACCCTGTCACTGCGACTGGCAGCGATCGGGTGGAAGCTTCACCTGCCCGAGTTTGAAGCTCGTGAGAAACCGGCATCGCAGTGATCCCTTGAAGTCAGACAGCGGCTGCCCGGTCCGCGAGGCAGCTGCGCCCCGATTTCGCCGGGGGGCTTTGGGCAACGCCGTGGGATGCCTGGGGGACGCAGGAACAGGAAGGATTGAACGGCGTACGCCGCCAAGTAGCCTCCCGTGGCTGACCAGCGAACTATTTTCATTCGAGATCTATAGTCGTCAAAAGTTGGAGGAGAAATTAAACTACATGCAGCTGAATCCGGTTCGCGCCGGTCTGGTGGAGCGAAATGTGAATCAGAGATGGAGTTCGGCCCGCTGGTACGAGTGGCGTCGAACGCGGGTGTTCCGATTCAATGGGTGGAGTGCGATTAGGCCCGCCGTGATCCTGCCCGGAGGAGCTTCTGTGAGGAGCATTCGATGCCCGAGAACCTCTTGTGCCGCTGGCCCCCGGTAGGCTGCAACGCCAGCCAACCCGGTGCCGCCCCGCAGAGTTTTCGTACCCCGCAGTCCTCACTCGACAATTGCCTTCCAAGTTCCCAAAACATGCGACTTGGGAGTGAAAGCCACGCCTGGTTCCACCGTCTCTGGTTTGCCTGAATCCACTTCGGGCTCGTTTATCCAATATGCAGTAATACGAAACTCGTAACTTCCGGGCCGTGAGGGCACCTCGATCTTCTGATTCCAGGAAAACGACCGTTCATCGCAATCGACCACCGTGTCGATGGACCCAGACGAGTTACAATAGCTCTCTTCGATATCTTCGTCATCGCTTCCCGCTCGAACAAACCTCGCATACAACTCCATCATCAGGTACTTGGTCTTAGCCCCAGCCTTCGATCCGGCAGGCGGTTTCACCAATCGCAACTTCTTGCTCGGGAAAGCATAGATTCCCACAGTCTCTCCTTCGACATAAAATGCCGCTTTTGATCCCGGCTTCAGTTTGATCGTATCACCCGTTGTTGGGATCGCGTTCAGTGTCAGGGAAGTAATCTTACAACGCGAATTATCGACAATCGACGGAGTTGGTGGGAGCGCTGGGCCACACCCCGTCAAACCAAAGAGAAGACACCCAATCCAAAACCCCAATACGCTGTGTCTAGAAATCATTTCCGGTCTCCCCCCCGGCCGCGGATCCAATGGCCATCCACACCTCCTGGGAAATCGAATCCGAAGCCCATCGGACAGCGCCGTCGCACATCAGAAGATTCACCCCTCCCCGATGGTTGCTGGATGGTGTGGAAATAATCATTGGAAATGGAAAATAAATCAATTGGTCTGAGTATTGTGCCATATTGTAGCAAGATTTTCCATTCGGCGGGATCACATGGGTGTAACTTGGCCCGATGTAGATGGTCGTAAATGTCGCCACTCGGGTCGCGACACGACAGTCGTCTGCAAATTGCCGGCCATATGCCACATCCGGCCATCGTCTGGAAACAAAAAAGTACTGCGTTCGAATATCGTTGGATATTTGACCATCGTGACCATCATTTGGAGTTGAGTTCAGTCTTTCGCTCATACATGCGGTATTAGATAATCCATCAGTGATCGATTGGGAAGATTTCGCCCAGACAAAGCCACGTCCATTCTCACTCTTCTGATTCCCCCTGTTTTTCCAATAGCTGGTTGAAAAACTTCTGTCGGACACTGACTGGTTATCGCTCGGGCATGAGAACACCACTGGCCATTTCTCGTTAACTGATTCGGAGTTATCAATATATCCATCGAACTCCTCAGCGGTCCAGTTCTCGAAGCTGGGAAAGCGATTTTTTGTGGCATGGAATGAATGAATCGCTTTCCCGAGTTGGCTGAGATTCGATTTGCATGCGATACTCCGCGCTCGTTCACGCGACCCCTGGACTGCCGGAAGAGTCAAAGCGACAAGCAATGCAAGTATCGCGATGGAAACTAACGTCTCAACGATGGTGAAACCTCGCTGATGCGAAATCCGTACGTTACAGCGAGGCGTCATCATAGCGATCCTTTGCTATCCGGAAACTCATCATCACGACAACGAGATGAATCGCTATGGAACGTAATAAGAAGGGTACTCCACCCAAGCCGTAACTGGACCGATCCCTGACATCGGAAAGAATCGGAGCTTGTGGTAGATATAATTTGGCGTCCCTGCAATTGGTGTTGCAGGCGCAAAGTTGTAGGTTGACATACCAACGGCATCGAAATTGACAATACTGAAGTTATTGCCTACGTACTGCGGAGGGTTCCCTACCGGCGTGTAGCGAGTGATGGACACCTCAACCCCGTCGGTCGTGGGCTTGGACCCTGAATAATTCTGCATCGGATTACTAGTTGTCGGGTATGTCGAACCATAATACCCCCCGGAGTACTGTGCAGATGCCGAATCACCGAAGCACAATATCATTGAAGCACAGAAGCACAGAAGCACGCATCATTTTCTCCAGCTAGAGTGTGAACCGCCTTGCGAAATGCGAAGGCGATATGTTTGTAACACGGGCTAATCCAGTAATCAAGAGAGTCGTTCTTGGGTTGGCCCCGGTTGCCGCTTGGGGCTACCGGGGCGGCGGAGCCGGAAGAGGCTGTTCCTTTATGAGTTCTATCTTAGAGATTGTCTTGTGCCAAGGCACACCGGTAGGCAGAAAACCAGCCAGCCGGAGCCATCCCACGTAAGACTCTCGTGCCACATGGATCAGAAACGGACAGCAGGCTCATGCCTGTCGTACCCGATTTCCTGGCACCCCTTCCCCGCCGCGTCGTGAGGGCCCGCGCTTCCGATTCGTCGTCGAATCTGGCAGACTCAGTGAGTCCCCAGGAGATGACCCATGCGTGTGGCTGTGTGGCTCGGTGTGTTTCTGTTGTCGTTGGCTTCCGTCCAGGCTGCGGATTTTCAGGCCGGTGTGTCTCGGGTCGAGGTGACTCCCACCGAACCGATCCGGCTTTCGGGGTATGCCGCTCGGTCGACCGCCTATGAGTCCATTGATACGCCGCTGTATGCCCGAGCGATGGTCCTGCGCGAGGGGACCGGGCCGCTGCGAGCCCTGGTGTCGGTGGACTCGATTGGACTGCCGGGTGATTTGACGGTTGAGATTGCCAGGCTCCTGGAAAAGCGGCACGGCATTGCGCGCGATGACCTCGTCCTCAGCGGGACGCATTCACACACCGCTCCCCAGCTTTCGCGCGGGCTCGATAACCTGTACACCATTCCGCAGTCGGCGGAGGAACAGGCCAGGACGGATACCTATACGAATCTAGTCCGTGACCGTGTCGTGGAAGCTATCGGCCAGGCCATCGAGAACCTGGCCCCCGCCCAGTTGACGGTGACCATCGGCGAAGCCACGTTTGCCAAGAACCGCCGCGGCTTGAAAGATGGCAAGTGGATCGGCTTCAGTGTGGTTGCTGGCGGCGTGGTCGATCACACCGTCCCAACGCTGCGAGTGACGGCTCCCGATGGCACCGTGCGGGCGGTGCTGTACAACTATGCCTGCCACTGCACGACGTTTGGCCCCGGCCACAACCGTGTTAACGGCGACTGGGCCGGGTATGCAGCTGCCGAACTTGAGGCGGCTCATCCGGGGATGCTGGCGTTCTCTGTGATTGGCTGCGGAGCGGATGCCAACCCCAGTCGCGAGGGAGCCGATCAACTCGAAAAGGCCAAGTTGCAAGGTCACGAATTGGCCAGCGCGATCGAGAAGCAACTGACAGCTCCGGGGCTGGAGGTCATCGCCCCGTTGCAGTCGACATTCGGCTTTGCGGGGATCGCTCCCGAGCGGCCCAGTGTGGATGACCTCAAGAAGCGGCTCAACGATACCCAGCCGCAAGTCCGCCGCCATGCTGAAATCATGCTCGACACGCTGGCTCGTAAGGGGCGGTTGCCCGAGACCTACCCCATGCCGATCCATGTTTGGCGGTTTGGCGACCAGTTCGCGATGGTCTTCCTCGGCGGCGAAGTCGTGGCCGATTACGCCCACCGCGTGCGAAAGGAACTCCCGAAAGCCACATGGGTCAGTGCGTACTGCGATGATGTGTTCGGGTATGTCGCCAGCGAGCGGATGCGGGCCGAAGGCGGCTACGAAGTCGACAACTCGATGATCTATTACAACCAGCCGGGTCGCTGGGTCGAGGGGACCGAAGAGGTCATCTTCCGAAGGATTCACGAGCTGTACCACGATCAGACACCGGACCGGGCCTTGTCAGTGGAGGAGGCTCTCAAAACCTTCTCGCTCCCCGAGGGTTACGAGATCGAAGTCGTGGCTGCGGAGCCGCTGATCGTCGACCCGGTCAACTTCGCGGTGGCTCCGGATGGGAAGCTGTGGGTGGTGGAGATGCGGGACTATCCGCTCGGAATGGATGGAAAGGGGGAACCCGGCGGGCGGGTTCGCGTCTTGACCGATGATGATGGCGATGGGCGATATGATTCGGCGGTGACCTTCATGGACCAGGTGCGGTACGTGACCGGCGTGCTGCCGTGGAAGGATGGAGCGTGGGTCAGTGCTGCTCCGCATGTGTCGTTTGCTCGCGACACGGATGGAGATGGGACCGCCGATGAAGTCACGCCTTGGCTCGAAGGGTTCATCGATGCCAACCCGCAGCACCGGATCAACGGGTTCGAGCGCGGACTCGACGGGTGGATTTATTTGGCTGCCGGCGATTCGACAGATGAGGTGAAGTCACTGAAGACCGGGGAAGTGGTCCAGACCTCGCGGCGGGATATCCGGTTCCATCCTAAGACCGGCCAGGTCGAAGCTGTCGGTGGGCAAACGCAGCACGCCCGCGTTCGAGATGACTGGGGCCACTGGTTCGGCAATACCAACAGCGAACCGCTGATGCAGTTCCCGATGGAGGACCGCGACCTGCGAAGGAACCCGTGGGTGCCGTCGCCCCGCGCCTCGGTGCGGATCACCGATCCCGAGGTCGCCCCGCCAGTCTTCCCGACCAGCCGCACCGTCGACCGGTTCAACGATCTCTGGTCGGTCGATCGATTCACGTCGGCCTGCGGAACGGGGATTTTTCGTGATACGTCCTGGGGGCCGGAGATGTATGGAGCGGCGTTTGTGTGCGAGCCGGTCCATAATCTGGTCGTGCGGTACAAGCTGGTGCCGAATGGTGTGACGTTCAAAGCGGAGCGGTTCGAGGAAGACACCGACCGCGAATTCCTGTCGTCATCCGATGGCTGGTTCCGTCCCACGCGGGCGATGACCGGGCCGGATGGGTGCCTGTGGATCTGCGACATGTACCGGCATGTGATTGAGCATCCCGAGTGGATTCCAGAGGCGTGGCAGGCCCGGCTCGATCTGCGCGCGGGGGCGGACAAGGGACGGATCTACCGCGTGCGGAAGAAGGGGCAGGAGCGGATCAAGACCACCGATATGACCCAGTTGTCACAACTCCGCCTGCACGTGGTATCCCTCGACGCACATCATGGTTCGAACAATGGCTGGCAGCGCGACTCCGCCCAGCAAGTGATCCTGACTCGCGATCAGGTCTCGGATGATGCCATTGCCATGCTCCGCGTGAATGCGGCGAAAGATCGGTCGAACCAGCCCCCCGTGAAGCCTCTGATTCGCCTGCAATCGATCGCCACGCTCAGCGGACTCGGACTACTGCGGGCCGAGGATCTGGTCGCCGCGCTCCAGTCGTATGATCCCCGTTTAGTGGTCGCAGCCCTGCGGCTCGTGACGATCGACCACTTGGATGAACAGTCGATCTTGGACGTGATCCCCTCATTGGTCGCGCATGAATCGCTGGAAGTGCGCTATCAACTGGCCACGCTGCTCGGTTCGTGCCAGTCCCCCAACGTCCCCCAGTGGCTCGGTGACCTGATCCTTAGCGATCCTAACGACCCCTGGCTGCGGGCGGCGATTCTCAGTTCTGCCCCCAAGCATGCCGATCAGCTGTTGCCGCTCGTGATCCAGAAGCTCCCCGCCGATGAGACGCGGGCGACCTGGGTCGGGCGCCTGATTGCGACAATCCTGGCCGACAAGCCGGAAGCCGGTGTCGCACGCCTATTAACGGTCCTGGGTGGTGAGGCTCACGGAGCTGAGCATGCCTGGAAGCGGGCCGCTCTGGACGACACGCTCGGCGTGCTGCGCGATCGCGGGTTGCCGCTTGGTAAGTTGCTGCAGAAGGACAACGCGGAGTTGCTGGCGGCCATCAATACCACCCGCCCGATCTTTGCCGAGGCCGAACGACTGATTGCGGATGACGCGGCCTCGCTGGAGCAGCGGCTCATCGCCATTCGGCTGGCCGGAGAATTGCCTCCGTCTCGCGAGGCTGCAGTGACTCAACTCCAAGCACTGCTCAGTCCGCAAACAGCCGGGGAGCTGACTTCCGCATCAGCCGCGCGGTTGACGGAATTAGGAGCGATCGACGGGCTGCTGTCCCGTTGGGCCACGCTCACTCCCGCCGTCCGCCGCGAGGCTCAAACCCAACTCATCAGCCGCCCATCCACAGCCCTCTTGCTGTTGCAGGCCATCGAATCCCAACGAATCCCGGTGAGTGACCTCGACGCCGCGACCCGCACCGCCCTGACGCAGTCGAATGACAGCAAGGTACAAACCCTCGCGACAATGGTCTTGGCCCAGGTCGCCACGCCGTCAAGGGCAGCTGTGATGGAGAAGTACCAACCGTCCATCGACCAGACCGGCGACGATGCCCATGGCCGCGTGCTGTTCGAGAAGAAGTGTGCCACTTGCCACAAACACCGCGACCTCGGCAACGAGATCGGACCGCAACTGGCCGCCTTGCAAAACAAGTCGGGCGAGTTCCTGCTCCGGGCGATCCTTGATCCCAACCAGGCTGTCGAGAGCAAGTACACCGGTTACATCGTGGTGACGAAAGACGGGCGGATCTTCACCGGCATGATCATCGACGAAACCGCCACCAGCTTGACCCTGGCCCGGACCGACGGCAAGAAAGACGTGGTTCTCCGTGTCGACATCGAGGAACTGAAATCGACCGGAAAGTCCTTCATGCCCGAGGGCCTGGAACAGGACTGGTCACCTCAGGATCTGGCGGACGTGTTCCAATTCGTGCAGGGGAAGTAGAGACTACATGATGCACATTCCTGGTCTGTTGATCGCGACATTCATGGTGCTGCATTCGACGGATTCCCATGCAGGTCCGCCGCGATGGAAGCCTATCCCACGGTTTTCAACAGACTGCTGGACGATCTGGGGCATCGTGATTCTGTGGGTCTTGATGACGCTTGTGAACTGGGCTGTTATGCGAGCACTGAATGAGCTTTGAACTTGTTGCCTGAGCTGGTGATCTCGATCGCCTGGGCGCACCACTGTCGCTGAATCTCTCACGCTGAACATCGGAGAATGTGATGACTCGTCTGACCGTCGTGTGGTACTGTCTCGTGTTGTTGATCACTCCGGGGCTCTTGGGTGAGGATCTGCCGTCGACCGCTCATGGCGATGCGCTGGTCGCCAAATATTTCCGCCAGGAGACCCAGCGGTTGGCGGACCGGACAGACAAGCTCCTGGCGGGCATGCAATCCGTCGCTCAGTGGGAGGCCGAGAAACCGAAACTCCGGCATCAGCTGTTCGAGATGCTGGGCCTCGATCCGTTACCGGCCAAGACCGATCTGCAGCCGGTTATCACGGGTCAAGTCGAACACGAAGAGTTCACGGTTGATAAACTGCACTTCCAGTCGTCGCCGGGGCTGTATGTAACGGGCAATTTCTATCGACCGAAGAATGCGTCGGGCCCGCTGCCGACGGTGTTGTATGTCTGTGGGCATTCCGTCAATAAGAAGGATGGAATTTCGTACGGCAACAAGGTCGGATACCAGCATCACGGAGCGTGGTACGCCCGCCAGGGGTATGCATGTCTGACGATCGATACGCTCCAGTTGGGTGAAATCGAGGGGCTGCACCATGGAACCTATAAAGAGGGGATGTGGTGGTGGCTCACGCGGGGCTACACGCCTGCGGGGGTCGAAGCGTGGAACTGCATCCGGGCACTGGACTATCTCGAAACCCGGCCAGAGGTCGACAAGACACGCATCGGCGTGACGGGTCGCTCAGGGGGCGGGGCCTATTCCTGGTATATCGCCGCGCTCGATGAGCGGATTCAAGTGGCAGTCCCCACGGCGGGGATCACAACCCTCAAGAACCACATCGTCGATGGCTGTATCGAGGGCCACTGTGACTGCATGTTTCAGGTGAACACGTATGGCTGGGACTATGCCTTGGTCGCGGCCCTGGTCGCCCCGCGCCCGTTGCTGATTGCCAACACCGACAAGGACACGATTTTTCCACTGGATGGCGTGGTCGAGGTCCATCGTCAGGTGCGGCACATCTATGACCTGTACGGCAAGCCGGAGCAACTCGGACTATGCATCACTGAGGGGCCACACAAGGATACCCAGGAGTTACAGGTCCACGAGTTCGTCTGGTTCAACCGGTTCCTCAAGCAATCTGAAACGCCGATCGACAAGGTGGCTACTAAATTCTTCGAACCGGAGCAGCTGCGCGTGTTCGAGGCACTGCCCGCAGACCAGCGGAACACGCGGATTCAGGAAGAGTTTGTTCCCGCCGCGCCGGATGCCGTCCCCGCGACAAAGGCCGAGTGGGAATCACGACGGACACCGTGGCTCGCCACGTTGTATCAGAAAAGCTTCGGTAACCGTCCTGTGATGCCGTGGATCGATCTGAAGGAAACCGCATCGGTCACGCAACGTGACATTCGATGGACCGACTACGAGTACCTCAGTGAAGAGCCGTACCGCCTGTCACTGGTCACGGCCTCGCCCGAGGGGCTGGATCGAGCCCATGCCGAGCGTGTCGTGCTGCATGTTCTCGATCAGACCGAATGGGAACGTGTCAATCAGTTTATCACGATGGGTAAAAGCCTGGCCCAATTCAAACTCGAAGCTGAGTTTGGCAACGCTTGGCTGGCCTTTCTGGAGCAATGTCGACAACCGGGGACGGTCCATCTGTTCATGACACCGCGTGGAGTTGGACCGACCGAATGGACGCGCGACGCGCGCGAGCGGATTCATATTCGCCGCCGGTTCGCTTTGCTGGGACGAACGGACGATTCCGCTCGAGTGTGGGATGTCACGCAAGCCCTGCTCGCCCGGCAGGCCATTCCCGGCTTGCGCGACAAGCCACTTACGATTCAAGGCGAGCGCCAGGCTGCGGGGTGGGCGCTGTATGCCGCATTGCTCGGCGGTGGGACGGGCTATCGATTGGATCTGACCGATCTGCCCGCGACGCATCGTGACGGCCCCATCTTTCTCAACGCGGATCGTTTCCTGAAGCCTCCCCACGCGGTGGCATTCGCATTGGATGTCGATCAAAGTGCGGTGACCTTGCGGTTCACGCAGTCGTTCCGTCAGGAGGATTGGGCCTTTCCCGAGGCGATTGAAGCTTTGCTTGGTGCTCGCGATAATGCCGGACTGACGCTCGAACCAATGCGGACTGAGACGGGGCCGTAACGAGGCTGGCCCTCGGGTGAATGCTTCCCAAAGCGTGGAATTACTGGGTTGTCTCCACTATTTTCGGGGGGAGCCCCTACGATGTACGAGTGGGATTTCATTTCATGGGAGCGGCGATTATGAGTTTACGACCGGCACTGGAGGCGGAGCTTCGCCGACTGATCGGCTACTCTTCCGCTCAGCCAGTGACGATTGATCTGGTCGGGCCGGCGGGGATTCGTCTATCGATCGAGCTGACGATTGTGGATTCTCTTAGCTGTGCGTTTCGTCAGTTGACGGTGGATGTTCCGGCATTACAGAACGCGGCGTTTGACGCTCTCAAGAAGTGGGCCGAGGCGCTGAGTCGGCGGATCACTTATCTGCTGGAGTCGCTCAGTCCGTTGGAATTCGATCCCACGGGGGGCCAGGTACTGATTCGCTCGACGACTCCGGATCAACTGCCGGACGGGACGCAATACTTTGAGATGGTGCTGTCGTCACAGGGGACCGGGAGTTTTGTGCTTCGGCGGTATCGCGCGGTGAAGGGCATCCCTGGCCGCGACCCCATCGATATGCAGGTCACACACGAGGTGCTGGGCAAGTTGTGCGATGATCTGGTGGACACGGTGACGCCGCCGTAACGTTGCGTCCACGCGGTAACGTTGCGTTCACATGGTGCAGATGGTCATGATCCGGGGATCGCGTTTGCCGAATGACTCCTTTTCGAACCTGCCCTGCCCATGCCGATCAAGTTTCGCTGCCCCCATTGCGAACAGTTTCTCGGGATCTCCCGGAATAAGGCGGGCTCGGTCACGGATTGTCCGACCTGTGGGCGGACCATTCGCGTGCCTCATCTCGATGGGCGGGTGGCTCCACTGCCGAAGCCCAAGCTGAACCATGAGGACAGCGGGCTGGCGAATGCCCTGGATGCTCTGGCCGCGTTGGAAAACGACGAGGAGATGGCGGCTCCGATTGCGATCCCCCAGAGGCCCGTGGTGGTTCCGGTTTCGGCGGCTCCCATGGTCGCCGCGGTGCCGATTCCTCCCCCCGCGTTGTCGGTACCAGTCACGCCGCCGGGAATGTCTGCCGAGGCGCCGCGTAGTGAACGTGATGCATTGGCCGCATTGGCCGCGATTCCAGCCGCCGCCGCCGCTCGGGGAGGTCGGAAGAAGTTGCCACACAGGCTCTGGTCCGTTGTTTGTGGACTGGCGGGCGTTGCCATCGGCTTTACCGCCGGACGGTGGACAGTTCCGCCTTCGGTTGTGGGGCAGGCGAAGCCGCCGGTCGTCGCGGCTGCGGATGGGCCTGCGGTTCCGGAGGCACCTGCCGGAGTGGGGGCCCCGATTGTTCCCGCTGCCTTGCCGATGGCCGCTCCGGGGACTCCTGCCCGAGCCCTCGAAGGGCGGATCTCCTACATTGCGGCCACTGGAGAAAGTCGTCCGGATGTCGGGGCTCGCATTCTGGTTGTTCCGGTTCGGCATCCCGGTGTCGCCAAACTGGCGGTGGTGAGCTTTCGCTCCGGAGCCAGTGCAAACGATGTGCGATTGGCTCAAGCCTCGATCCGTGCGATTGGGGGGGATTTTGCGGTGGCGGACGCTGACGGGCGGTATCGCATTCAATTGCCATCGCAGGGGCAGTATCGCGTTCTGATCGGCTCCCGATACCAGGCCCGGTCAGGGGATATCGCGCCGGATGCCGACAGCCTGAAAGCCGTTGAACCGTGGTTCGATCAGCCGAGAGCCTTCTTTGGCAGCACGCAGTCCACGCTGGCGGAGATCCCGTTTGACGGCAGCCGTGCTTCGGTCCGGGACCACGTGTTTGCACGGGCGGAATAAACTTATGAGTGGCCGATGCGAGGGACCGCGCCCACGCCACCACATCCGGCCAAGGCCCCGGGCTACCCCGCATTGGCGCGGAGCGCCTCCAGGATCGGTAGACGCGAGACCTCGCGCACTGCAGCCAGACTGGAGGCCATTCCCGCGACGAAGACGGCGAGGATCGTGGCTGCCAGCCCTGGCCAGGATACGTCGGCGGAAATGCTCAGCAGATGGGGAGCCATCGCAACGGCGGCGGCGAGTGTGCCGACGGTCAGCCCAAATCCGAGCAGGCAGGCATTCTCCAGGAGCACGATCCACCGCAGGGTCGGGGTGGTGAAACCCACGGCTCGCAGTAAGGCCAACTCGCTGCGCCGCTCCCAGACGTTGCGCATCATGACAACCCCCAGACCCACGGTGCCCAGCAGCAGGCCCAGGGCACCCAGGGTCTGGAACGTCGACAGATAGGTGTTCTGTACCGCCAGAAAATCGGCCAGCCGGTCGGCGACACGCTCGGCGTCGAATCCGGTGTCGGCCAGATCGGACTCCAATAGGGTTGTTAGCGCGTTCGCCTGCGCGGGACCGACTTCGATCAGGAAGTACCGGTACCCCGCAGTCTCGGGAAACAATTGGAGCAGATGCTCTTCGGACATCAGCAGTACGCCTTGAAAGACGCTGCCATCCAGCATCCCCCGTACAATCAGGGAGCGTTTCTGCCGCTGGGCATCCTCGATTTCGATCGTGGCTCCGATCCCCTTATGCAGTGAGTATTGCAGCGTGTTAATATCTCCCAGAACAGGGATGGGCCCCGTGCTGGGGGCCGGTTCGGCCAGCAGTCTCCACGGCTCGCGGCTGCGGGTGTCGGCGAACTTGAATCGCTGTTCGGTCGCGAACTGATCGATCACGTGTTGCGGCAAACCGAGGATGGTGGGCATCTGGGTCTGGTAGAGATTCAGGCAGCTGGCGTTCTCGCCCGGACGGACCCGGAGAGCCGTGAACCGAGCCGCCATCAGAAGCGTCTCGGCCTCCTCACGATGACGCAGGTTGATTCCTAGTCTGGTCCGTCCCGATGGGGAGTTGAGATCGAACAGCAGCGGCTGGTTGGTCTCGGCGACCAGGGAGTAGCCGCCGTTCCCGGAGTCCCGGCGGGGAGCCTCGACGGCGGGGTTCCGCCGTCCGGATGCCACGGCTACCACCAAAAACGTTGCGGAGGCAATCAGGCTGGTGGTCAACAGACTGCGAGCCCGGTTGCGGGCCGCGTTTCGCAGGGCCAGCGTCAGCCACGCGCGCTTCCCCTGCCCTGCCACGCTCGACCCACGATCCACGGCCAGCCAGCGTCCCAGTCCGAGGAGCCCGGCAGCCAGGGAGGAAGTCCCTCCTAGAAAGAAGGCGATCGTCCGCCATGAGAATCCCGCAAAGGCCTCGGTCGTGGGGACCAGTCCAAACAGACCGGCCAACAGGAGCAGTCCACTGGTCAGAGTCGCCATGGAAAGCGCGAGGTGCCGCCCGGTTCCGTTCGTGGCGATGGTGACCGGGTTCTGGCCTCCGCTTGTCAGCAATTGTCGAGGGGCTGCGGAGGTCAATTGCCGTCCGGCCCTCATAATCAGAAAGGCCCCCACCAGGACAGCGATCAGCCATCCGATCACCAGACTGAGCGGGCGAACGCTCAACGCCAGTCCCTGGGTGCCGACGGCACCTGACCACCAGGTAGTCAGGCCGTGGATCATCAGCTGGGCATACCCCACGCCCAATCCCACACCGACCAGCCCCCCGATGCCGGCCATGGCCAGACCCTGGGAAAGCACCTGCCATCGAACCAGTTGCGGAGGCCAACCCACCCCCAGGAGTATGCCCAGCTCGCGGCCTCGCTGCTCCAGTCCCAATCGAAACAGTAGAGAAACCAGCATCAGGGCGGATGCAATCAGGAATAGACTGAACCCGATAAACAGTCCGGTGAAATCGGTTGTCCCCTGGGCCGCCAGGAGTCCTTGCAGCTTGACCGGCTCAGCGGCCATTCCCGTGATCGAGCGGTCCATGGCGGCCAACCACTGCTTTTGAAAATCGGTGGCGAATGCCTCGGGGTCGTAGCCCTTGGGGATGGCGATACGTAATGAAGTGCGTTGGCCATACCGACTTTTCCAATGCGTTTCGGCACCGGCCAGAGACAGGAAAACTTTGGGGGTCGTTTTGTGGTGCTTCCAGTATTCGTCGTCGCGATCGGTGATGCGATCCTTCTTCAAGGGGAATGGTTCCCGCCAATCGGCATAGGTCTCGGCGTCGGTCACTCCAGATACCTGGGGCGTTAATCCCCGATCCGCTGCAACCCCAGTGAGTCGAACCACTCCGGTCACGCGAAACGCTTTCGTCAGTTCGGGGAGTTCTCCTCGATCGCCCACCATGTGGTACTTGAGCGTGATCTTGTCACCCGTCGTCAGCCCGGTGTCAGTGGCCAGCCATTCGTTCAGGGCGACCTCGTCGTCAGCCTGGGGAGCCTGACCAGACAAGAATTCGAACGGACCGAACGGGGCCATGGCGTCCAGGTTGAGCCCCGCAGCGATGGAATACATGGAATATTTCGTCGAATCATTGGGATTCGCCATCTCGTTCAGCAGATAGACCAGCACTGGCGAAGTCTTCCACTGGTGGGCAGCGGCGACTTTCTCGGCAGCGGCGACGGTGCTGTCATCGAGGAACATCCGCTCGCTCTCGATTGACAACAGATTCTGTTCCGCATGGGATACGACTCGCAGGGAGAGATCGTCCAGCTGGATTCGCTGGTGTACGGCCCGGGTGATCCGGTCCGCCATTTCCAGACCCATCTGCGACAGCTGTGGTTCCACGGAATCGGTGTGACCGATGAACAGTGCGTTCACCCGGGCTGGCTTTTCGAGGATCTTTTTTCGAGGTGAAGCCGGAGTGAATTGCAGTCCCAGCTGGGCTTGTAGTGGTTCGAGCGACACGAAGGCATTCAGTGGCAGCTGCTGACTGGGATTCAGGCCAAATCGACCGGGCATCGTGTTGTCCGGGAAGATATGGCTGACTGTCAGGGGGAGTTCAATGACGGTTTCCTCCCGCTCGCCAAGCAAGGCGTCGCGAGGAATCGTCGGAGGGATTTCGACGATGACCGAAGCCGAATCACCGAGGCGAAGTTGCAACTGGTCCGCCAGTCGGCGGCTGATCGCCAGTCCATCGGGAGGCACTGGAACACCCGCCAATTGCCAGAATGCGGCGTCAACGCCGTAGACCTCGACATGTCCGGCCCGCCGCGTACTGGAATCTTTGAGGGTGCCGGTTTGGACGCTGCCGGGGACGACGATGGCTGGGGCGATGACCGGTCCGGCGACTTCTGTTGAAAGTCGCTGGGCCAGATCCTGACGAAAGAAACGTGGTCCACGAACCACGAAGTCAACGCTTCCCAGACGCTCCAGCGACATGCGTCGCAGGCTGTCGCGGACGGAATCGCCGACAATCAACGCCCCCGTGATGACTGCCGTTGCCAGGGCAACGCCCAGGACGACGGTCAGATGGGACCGGGCAAAATGTCGAATGGTCGAGAGCCAGAATGACTGTCGCGTGAACATGGCATGTCGCACGGGGGCCAAGGGATTGAGAGAAGGACACTCTACCGGGGCTGCCGGAGTGGGAGTAGGGAGGATCTCTTTGGTCGGTGTCCCCCGGTCCTCCCCCGCAACCGATACGAGGTAAAAGACAGATCGATCGCGAAGGAATGGCGGCCAGAGATCGGGGTTGTCGACTTTTCGGACGCACATCACGTGGTCAGGGTGTGGCCCCTGGCTGAGCGCAAATGCGGTTACCGGAAGTGGAAGTTTCGCTTCTCCCGGAAGCATCCCACCAGTGCGAATTTCCTGGGTTGAAACCAATCGGGTTTGACGGTTCCCCTTCCAGGGTCTTCAATACCCCCACTGTGACAATTCACAGGGAAACCCGTCCGGCCTCGGAAACAGCATGTCCATCTCTCAGCAGTCGATCGAAGACAAAGTCTACGCGGGCGAACGCCTGACGGTTGAGGATGGTTTGTTCCTCGAAGAACACGTCGAGACCCTCCAGCTCGGACAGTGGGCCAATGTCGTCCGCGAGCGGAAGAACGGGAATTTCGCCTACTACAACACGAACATCCACCTGAACCCGACGAACGTCTGCGTCTACCGCTGTACGTTCTGTGCGTTCCGGTCGGACCTCAAGTCGGACAAGTCGTACGTCTTCTCGGATGACATGGTCCGCGAGCGGGTCATGGAGGCCAAAGCCAGCGGGGCCACCGAGATTCACGTGGTCGGCGGGCTGCACCACCTCAAGAAGTTTGAGTGGTACGTGAACCTCGTGCGGGTGATCCACGAGACCTGGCCCGAGATTCATATCAAGGCGTGGACCGCCGTCGAGATCAACTGGTTCGCCCACCTCACCAAGCAGCCGTATTCGTGGGTGCTGGAGCAGATGCGGGATGCCGGGTTGGGGAGCCTGCCCGGTGGCGGGGCGGAGATCTTCGACCAATCGGTTCGCGAACAGATCTGCGAGCACAAGGCCGACTCGCAAAGCTGGGTCGACATCCATCGGGCCGCTCACGAGTTGGGCCTGCGATCGAACGCGACGATGCTTTATGGCCACGTCGAAGCAGCCCAGCACCGCATCGACCACCTGTGCCAGTTGCGGGCCTTGCAGGATGACACAGGCGGGTTCCAGACCTTCATCCCGCTGGCGTTCCATCCCGAGAACACGGGGATGGCCTATATCCCGAAGCCGACCGGGAACATGGACCTGCGGATGGTGGCGATTTCGCGGCTGATGCTCGACAACTTCGACCACATCAAGGCGTACTGGATCATGCTGGGCGAAGCGATTGCCCAGGTGGCACTCGGCTTTGGTGCCGATGACATTGATGGCACCGTGGTCCATGAATTGATCTACCACGATGCCGGCGCCAAGACCCCCGAGGGCCTGCCGGTCGAGCAACTCTTAAGAATGATCCGCGAAGCGGGCCGCGAACCGGTAGAGCGCGACACGCTCTACCGGCGGGTGCATCGCGACGGAGCGCGGTGGACAATCGGGGAACCGGTCATGCGGTAGCTCGTCGAAGCGAGCGGTAGACGTCAGTCTACCGTGATTGAGCGTCTCTATCAGAATCAACTCCCGGCCTGTGGTGATGCGTTTCCGCTGGGTCGAACGTCTGTCTCGCAGTTGAGCGTCGATTCACGGCAGACTCACGTCTGCCGCTCGCTGAGCAGCGTTCGAACGCCTGTCGCATATTCACCTCCGGGACGCACATCGTGAGTATTGAATCGGCCCTTCCCCTGATCCTGCTCCCCGGTCTCTCTGCCAGTCGCGAGGTCTTTGAGCCTCAGCTGCAACAGTTTCCAAATGCAATCGTTCCTGACTGGCCGGAGCCTAATCCCGGGGAGACTTTCGCGGCCTATGCTGAGCGGTTTTCCGAGCAGTTGCGCCCCCATCGTCCGTGCATACTTGGCGGCATGTCGTTCGGCGGGATGTTGGCTCAGGAGATGGCCCGGTTTCTCAAGCCGGAAGGTCTCCTGCTGATGGCCACGATTCGCGGCCCGGACGAGTTGCCGCTCTATGGGCGGATCGGCAAACGGTTTCGCGGGCTGATTCCCTATCTTCCGATGCGAGTGTTGCAGACTCTGACTGGGGTCTTCGAGTGTCCCGGAGTCCGGTCGCTGTTTCCGTTCCGTCGCATCCTGGCCCGGCAGTTTCGTGAGGCGAACCGCGAGCTTTTCCGGTGGTCACTGGATCAGATTTGCCGGTGGAGTGAGCCACCCGTCGTGGATTGTCCCGTCTGGCATATCCACGGCGACAACGATCTGGTGTTACCCGCCTCCCGCACAACACCGGACTGTCTCGTTGCAGGGGCGGGGCATGTCCTCAGCCTGTCTCACCCGCAGGACATCAATCGATTTATCCGCGAATGCCTCCACATTGTGGAAGGGAAACGTTCCACGGAGGGCGTTTGATGTCTCGCCACGTCAGGCCAACTGGCTGTGCAGTGCGGCCAGCCTTTGGCGAATCGCCGCCAGTTGACGGTGGATGGAGTCAGTCCGCCCCTGGGTTTCCGATTCCCAGCGACCGAGTTCTGCCTGGGCCCCTCGGATCGCCACCGATTGGGTGAGAACGGCATTGTGGAGTTCGTCGACCATCGCAGGCTTGGAGAATTGGGGAAAGTGCATCAGGCTCGACATGGCATCACCAGAATCAGTGGGACAGGACATCTTTCCTGATCGGCAAATATTGCCGCACACATTCAAAGAGTAGTGCGGATAGGTAAAATTTTTTGTCTAGGTTGGATGTTGTGGTTGCGTAAACGGTAGTGCCTGCGTAATCGGAACTGATTGTTTGGGGCGTTTGGGAGAGGTGTCTCCGTCTGCGGTGGCGTTGCAAATCCGCTGACAACCGGCAGTTTCTGCAATTCCTCTTGACCTGAAATTGAGTTTCGAGCTATTCAACGGCCAATCATGCCGGTCAATCGACCGGCGGAGACCCATTCGGGACTGGTATGCGTGGGCCCCTGCTCATTCTGATTGTCTGGCTGGCGACGAACTCTTCGTCGCGGGTTCGGGCTGAGGAACCGTGGGTTGCGACTCGGACCATGGGGTTGTTTGAGGTTCGCTCGGAATTCGCGCTAGAGGATGTCGAATCTCAGCGGATCATGACCCAGATTGAGGGATTGCAGACGGACGTCCTGACTCATTTGAACCTGACCGCGGGCGAGCAGTCGGTTGAAGTCAATCTGTTTCGTTCCCAGTCGACCTATCGGGCGTTTCTGTCATCGCGCGTCCCTGAGGGGATGAACCGTCCGGCGTTGTTCGTTCAGGGGACGGATTACGGTCGGGTGTACGTCTATCGCCGCCGGGGGTTTGACACAGACCTGCGTCACGAGTGTACCCACGCCGTGTTGCACAATGCCCTGCCCTATGTCCCCATGTGGATTGATGAGGGGCTGGCCGAGTATTTCGAGCCCCCGCGTGAGCAACGCAGTGCGGGAAATCCCCATCTGGCGAGTCTGCGGCGGTCGATCTTCTTCGGCTGGAAACCGAATCTGGCTCGACTGGAGCAGGCGGAAAACCTGTCAGACATGGGAGCTGCCGAGTACCGCGAAGCCTGGGCCTGGGCTCATTTCCTGCTGAACGGACCGGC
Organism: Planctomycetota bacterium; assembly: GCA_003671275.1. Classification (GTDB taxonomy): domain Bacteria; phylum Planctomycetota; class Planctomycetia; order Planctomycetales; family Planctomycetaceae; genus TH-plancto1. The sequence continues at coordinate 18,820 of QWPB01000064.1, forward strand.
GGACGCTCGGCAAGTGCTCAGCGACTATCTCTACGACATCTCGGAAGGTGAGACGGCGGGTTCGTTTCAGACCCGCCTGCTGGAGCGTGTTCCGGATGCGGAACGTCAACTGGTGAATCACATTCGGCTTTGGCGCTGAACTCGGATCACACCACTGTTTGTCACTTCATGGAGGAAGACTGATGATCACCCGCAACACCCCGGCCCGCCGGGCGATTGTGGCCTGGACCTGCCTGGCGATGCTTTCGCCGGGATTGGTGCTGGCTGATGCACCCGTGGCGAAATCCCCCGCACAAGCCCGTCGGACGGCGGCGGCTCTGGTGCCGGATGTCGCGTTGAACACTCAAGGAGAGCTGACCGGACAGCTGCTGTCGGGTGAACGGAAGCCGCTCCAGAAGACCAAGGTCTCTCTGGTCAAGGATGGGAAGGCTGTCGCGACCACGGAAACCCGCGAAGACGGACGTTACAC
>QWPB01000188.1 GCA_003671275.1 Planctomycetota bacterium
GCAGTCGAACTCGTTCGACGTGTTGTTGTCATGCGAGGAGTCCGTCCATGTTCCGAATCTGCAATTCACTTTGGTGTCTGGTTGTAGTCTGGAACTGCCTGCAAACCGCTCCTAACGTCTGCGCGGATGATGCCGCCAAGCGGCCCGTTACCCCGTACGGAGAGTTGTACAACAAGTGGAAAGTGGAAAAGGAACCGCTGAAGCGCGGCTCGGATGGACTTCGCAACCTCAATCGGCGGTACACTCACGAGTTCTTCGAACTCGCTAAGAAACACCCGGACGACGATGTTTGGCTGGATTGCCTGATCTGGATCGGTGTCGAAGGTCAACCCGGCGAAGACCTGGATGGAATGATGACGTTCGTCCAGAAGCATGCGGGGCAGGTTAAGAACAGGATCCAGCTACAACTGTTCTTGCCGGAGCTGATCCCGATTCAATCCGAAACCCTCAATCCCGCACTGTCCGAGATTGCTGAGAAACATCTCGACAAGGGTGTGCGTGGTGTCGCCCTGTATGCCCTAGCTGCACGGACAATGCAAGATGCCGAGAGACAAGGTTCAGTCGAAGGCTGTGAGGCCGCCAAGGCTCTGCTCAAACGCGTCATTGCGGAGTACCCCGAAGTCAGTTCCTATCGAGGGACGAATCTTGAAAATGCTGAACCGCGGCTCAAGCACCTAGACGGGCCGCTGGCTCTGGGCAAAGTGGCACCGGAAGTTCAGGGAAAGTTGCTCAACGGCGGGGAGTTTCAACTCTCCAGCTTAAGGGGGAAAGTCGTTGTCTTGGTCTTTTCCGCCTCGTGGTGTGGCCCGTGTGTCAAGATGCACCCGATTGAAAAGGCGCTCATCGAGAAGCTTCCCCAATCCCAGTTTCAGTTTGTGGAAGTGAATGTCGACGCTCCGGACGATTTGACTGAGGTCCAGAAGACAATGAAAGAGGAAGGTCTCGCTTGGGATGTCGTGACCGATGGTCCTGAAGGTCCCCTGACCGTGGCTTGGGATGTCACTGCCTACCCGACGTTCTACGTCCTCGACCAGCAATTGCGGATTCGTCATCACTCGACGGGGTTTCTCGGCGAAAAACTCGGTCAGTGGGTGGAACCGATCTTGAAGGAAGCGGGACCGAAACCGTAGTCATCTTCACAATACAATCGTCAACACGTCGAGCCAGCTCGACGGCTAACGGACACAACCATGAGCGCCGATCCCCAAACACCCGAACCTGTGAAGTCCGAGCCGAGCGAGATCGAAAAACTCGCCGCGCAGCAGGACCCCGGCATCATCGCTGAGTTCTGGGAGTTCCTGCGCCAGGAAGGGAAGTGGTGGCTGATCCCGATTCTGATCGTGCTGCTGCTACTGGGGGTGCTGGCCTTCCTGTCGACAACCGGGCTGGCCCCGTTCATCTATCCCGTCTTCTGAACGCCGAAAACACAGGATGCCTCCAGTCACATCGTGACCATTGTCCGCGATCCGGATATCATTCCTGGAAGCACTCTCCCCGGAATCCTTCGCCACCATGCTGAACGACACTTCATCTCAGCCCGATCGATCACACTGGCCAGTGACCAAAACGACTCGCCAGTTGGCGAGTGAGTCGTGTCCCCCAGGTGACTCCGAAGCGTGGATCAAGATGATGTGGCCACTGGCGTGTGAGGCCTGGGCCATGAAAGGCGAACCCGTCGATGAATCCAGACTTCTGCGACATGTTGTGCGCGTTCAACGACGCCGGAGTTGAATATCTGGTGGTCGGGGCTTACGCCCTCGCGACACACGGATTGGTCCGGGCCACAGGCGATATCGATCTCTGGGTCCGTCCCACTGCGTCGAACGCAGAGCGGGTGATCTCTGCGCTCCGGAAATTTGGAGCGCCTCTTGGAGACTTGACCGAAGAGGATCTTTGCGCCCCCGACATCGTTTTTCAGATCGGTCTCCCTCCCCGCCGCATCGATCTCCTCACCTCAATCGCCAGTGTAGAATTTGATGAGGCTTGGAAGACTCGGCGGCAGACCACCGTGTCGGAAATCCCCTTTTCCGTTCTGGGACGGGCTATGTTGCTGAAGAACAAGCGATCGACCGGACGAACCAAAGATGCCGCTGATGCTGAGTGGTTGGAAAACAACCCGGAATAGTCACTCGAAGGTCACTTCGAATCGGTCGAGACCACGTCCTCGACTTCAAGGACCCGCGGCGTGACCAACAGCACCAGCGGGACTGACTCGCGAGCGGTGGCTGTTCCAGTGGTCCGGAACCACTTCCGAGTGGTGCCTTGTGTCTCTTTGATGGTGTTCAGTTTGTCGCACCAGATGGCCACCGTTTCATCGCTCCGCAGGTGGCTGGCGATCTGAATCTTCATCGACTTCGTCTCTGGCACCTGGACGGTGGCTTCTCCGACTCGACTCGTATGCACACCGCTGATTTGAAATGCATCAAACATCAGAGCGAGATCGATCGAGCCGTCTTCACATACGTCCGCACGGGCGGCCAGGATTGTCCCCTCCTCAATCTCGACAGTGTTCATATCAATCCCCATGACGCCTTCATCCGAGACGTGATTGGTGTCTATGACAAACGGCTTCTTGGTTGTCGAAAGCACTTGAGCAGTCTGACCGGAAAACACCGTCACTTTAGGCGTAAAAGTGATGTTGGCTCTGCGATCCCCTTGAGCGACCTGGATCAGTTGGGCGGCATGCTCGGGGCTCATGATCTGGTAGGACACCGGCGGGCGCGATTCGGTCACTGCGACAGCGCTGACCAACTGAATCGCCTGCTGACCAGGCTCGATCTTCGCTCGGTCGAGCGTGGCAGGAGCCTCCTCTGCCTGTGGAGGGACAATCGTGCTGGGCTTCAGTCCCAGCTTCTGCCAACTCGAAGTCGGCACGGACGCAAAGCGAACTTCCAGTGAGATCTGCGGAGTATCCGCTTCCGGCTGAAACTCCTCGGCACAGAGCGAGGTTCCGGCAGCCACCAGCATGATTGAACTCAGAAATCGCAGCATCTGTCTCTCCTGACAAGTACAACAGCGGCAGCTTATCGGCGAACTTCCCTGGGACAACATGCATCTCAAACCCTCGCCGCCGCATCGGCAAAACCCGCCGCTCACGCGAAGCTTGTGCCGGCTCGTGCAGCGTGACAGAACTGTCTGTGAACCGACTTTCATGGCGCACGCTTGATTCTCAGGTCAACGAATTGCCGACGATTACAAGGCCGGTCAGCCAGCGCCGTGGCCACTGGAGAAGAGCCGTCCCGTCGAACGGATGCCGGAGCGGATCGTCGGGCTTCGGTTGCCGATTTCTTCTCTCGTTGGGAAATGGAAGTTCAGCCAGAATCACTCCAAAAACGCTATCGCAAAGTCATCACACAGCTGCGCCGCCCAACATCTGAAGATGCGTTGGCGATTGCGAGCCTGATCGAATAAGGGGCGTTCTGAGGTGCTTGGGGCACCGCGACTGCGGACTACTCGATGTACACGAATTCGTTGCTGTTGAAGACCACCCGGCAGAGGGCGGACAGGCTGTGTTCGGTGACGAACGGTGCAACCTGTTGCCGCTCCGGTTCAGTGATTGATCGGGCATAGGCAATCCGCCACAGTTGTTCCAGTTGCTCTTCGGGGCGGAACTGGCTCTCCAGCCGTTTCGCAGTCGCATCAGCCATCCGCAGCACGAACGAGTTATTCAGCAGTGCCAGTGACTGGACCGGGGTCGTTGTCACGGCTCGGCGGGGCGCGGTTGTACTCGGGTCTGGGCAGTCCAGCGCGTCCAGGAGTGAGCTGCGGCCCGAGCGAATCCAGGTTCGATAGATGGTTCGTCGATGAGCGTCCGGCGTTTCGGGATCGATCATCTCGAAGAACTGCGAGTTAAAGGTAAAGGTCCGGAAGTCCTGATACGGCGGTCCGGCGACCTGCGAATTGAGCAGCCCGGAGACTGCCAGCTGGGCATCGCGAATGGTTTCCGCCTCCAGTCGATGAGGGCGGAAACGCCAGAGCCAGCGGTTCTCGGCGTCCTTCGCCTGGGCATCACTGCGCGGCTGGCTCGACTGCTGCCATGTCCTGGATGTCAGGATCAACCGGTGCAACTTCTTCAAGCTCCACTCATTGTCGATCAACCACTGGGCCAGAAAATCCAGCAGTTCTGGATGGGTAGGCCGTCCGCCGTTGAAACCGAAGTCATTCGGCGAATCGACCAGTCCCACTCCGAAGTGATGCTGCCAGACACGATTCACAATCACCCTCGCAAACAGTGGGTTCTCCTTCGCCGTGATCCACCGGGCCAAGGCCAGTCGGCGCTGATCGTCCGGCGCATCCGGAGCCAGGCCAAAATCGGACGACAGCATCGTCAGCGCCGCCATTCCGCGCGGAGCCACCGGATCTGCGGGCGCTCCCGGATTACCCCGAATCAGAAGTCTCGTGACGCCAGGTGGGCGGGGCACACAAGCGTACACCATGACATTTCGAAGCTGCTGCAAACGCTCGCCCTGTTGTTTCTGCTCGGCCAGCAGTTGCTCTCGGCGGGCTCGTTCCGATTCGCTCATCGCAGCTAACAGTTCGGTGGTACTCACGATATCGGTACGGCCCGCCGAGGCTGCGATCTCGTCAGCCGTCAGCGCGCGGTCGTAAAGCTGAGCCGATTCGATGGCTCCCGCCAACAGCCGGTTGCCGCCCGCCTCGACCCCATGACGCAGCCCGAATACCAGTTGGGCACTGCCAGGTTCGTAGACAACGGATTCGCCACTGTCGTACGGCTTGCCATAGGGAACCCCATCCCGGAAGGCGGCAATCGTCCCGTCCTCGGAGTAGACCAGGGCCACATGCACCATCCGCTGTGCAGCCTCAGTTTCCTCAGCCCCCTGAAAACTCTGGTAACGGGCATATCCTTCGCTGCCAGCCATCCAGCGGTTCGGTTCACGCTCGGCAAAGACGATTGAGTCGAAGCGGTTTCCGTCGGTCGTCTGCACTCCAATCACCCCGCCCCCCGCCTGCTGGAGCGTGGCCAGTTGAACCCACGCCTCCAGCGTCTTGGCTTTGAGACGAACGGGAATCGGCGAGGAAACCGCGAAGCCCTGCTTACCATCGAGTGTCAACCGGCCCTCACGCAGTGCCGCCCCCGAACGCAATGTGCCCTGCAAGGGCCCCACGGATGCATGCCCATCGGCGTCAAATTCAAAACGCGAAATCGGCTGCGGAGCGAGCAACTTCTGTCCGGCGGTCCGGCTTTTCAGGACACGTTCCCGGGCCGGATTTTCAATGGCCGCCAAGTCGTCGCGGATGGCGTTGATCCGACTTTCAGTCTGAGCGATCTCCGTGTGCTGGGACTCGGTCTCGATCTTTCGCTCACCATGCCGAACCCCGTCCAGACAGGCCGCCAACTGGTAATACTCCACCTGCGAAATGGGATCGAACTTATGATCGTGACAGCGGGCACAGTTGACGGTCAGCCCGAGAAAGGTTTGTCCCACGGTGCCCACGATGTCTTCGATCTCGTCCTGCCGGACCACAGCCCGCATGGCGAGACTCTGTTGTGTTTGACCAACCTCGTCATAAGGCGCGGCCACCAGAAAACCCGTCGCAATAATCGCCTCGGCATTCCCCGGCTGGAGCAGGTCTCCGGCCAATTGCTGCCGTACAAATTCGTCATATGGCATGTCCGTGTTCAACGCCCGAATCACCCAGTCACGATACGGCCAGGAGTTGGTTCGCAGCTTGTCGCGTTCGAACCCTTGACTCTCGCCATAGCGGGCGAGATCCAGCCAGTGCCGCGCCCAGCGTTCCCCGTATTGCGGGGTGTTGATCCATTTTGTCAGCAAGGCGTCGTACGCTGTGTCCGATGGAACGGCCGCGAACTGGTCAACCTCTTCCGGAGAAGGCGGCAAACCGGTCAAATCAAATGCCAGCCGTCGTGCCAGCACGCGCGGGGCCGCAGGCGCAGAGGGCGACAACCCCTGCTGGTGAAGTTGTGCCCGAACGTAACGATCGATCGGGTGAGTGGCTGGCGGCTCCCCGTCGGCGGGGATTGATCCCGCAGGAATGACCTTCAGCGGCTGCAAGGCCCACCAGTCGTAGCCCGCCCGCTTGGCCGAAGAGTACCGGAACCGGTCAATGGGACTCGTCCCCCACGTGGCTCCCTGCTCGATCCAGGTTTTGAGCAGCTGTTTTTCGGAGACAGTCAGGGGATGCTTGGGGGGCATCTCATCATCGCGGACCCGTTGCCAGAGCAGACTACCATCCAGTTTCCCGGTCGTCAGAGCGGGACCGGAATCGCCGCCTTTCCACGTCGAAGCCTTTTGAGTTAGATCGAGCTTCGCTTCGGGGGCTGCCCCGGAATGACAATCGAGGCAACGTTCCGCCAGCAGCGGAGCCACTTGACGATCAAAGTCGATCCGATCTTCCGCATGGATTGGGCGGACCCAACTGACCATCACCAGCAGAGAGAGAATGCATTGCCGCATGCCACAAACCTTTCGCGAAGCCGACACGATGTCGAGGCGATAGTCTAGTAGCCCGCACGCATCCATCGAAAGGGATTGATGAACCGTCACCAGATTTGGGATGCCTCCCATGATCGTGGAGACCGCTTCGCCCATCGGTTTCAGCACCACTTCCCGCCCGCTCGAAACGGATGAACTATCGTGAACTGCCCCCCCCCTGCGGAGCGAACACGGGACTCAGCAGCCTATCCTCCGTTTTTCCACGGACAGTCAGAGCTGACGGAGCTCTCCCGGCCAGAAAGAGTGTGCTGAGTCAGAGTGACCATGGCAGCAGGAAGGCGTGGTGTTTAATGAGTTCTGCCTTTCCATCCGTCGAGATGAACTGCGTAAAATAGAGGATGAACGTGTAGATCCCCAGCAGTGGAAAGATCAGCCCCACCCGCACGAACAACCGCGTTACGAACCAAGACCGCAGCCCGAGTGACTGTCGGTGCATCGATCGGTGGTACACCCAACCCGTAGCAATGCGAGCCGGGAAAATACTAAGGATAAAGATCAACGTAATCGGCCATTGGGCATCGGACGGCAGTTGGAACGACTTGAACAGGTATAACGGGAGGGCCAAAACATAAACCAGAATCGTAGCCATCAACCAGGCGAACGGCGCATGGCGAGAAGCCTCCTTGACAGTCCGCCACTCAAAGCCTGCGGAGAAACGATTTTCAGCGGCCAGACGGGCCTGCAGAAACGGCACCCAGGCGAAGACGATTGCCAACAGAAATCCGATCAGGACGGTGAATATGGCGGCGCCACCTTGTGGCTCGCGGGCTGAGACATACAACACCGAAGGAATGACCAGCCAGAGAAATGCCAATGCAAAGCCTCGGGCTCCCAGGCTCACGTGGTGTCGAATCCGGAGTTCTTCCAGGAACCAGCGTACCTGCTGTGAAGCGGTCTCCAGATAGTCCCCCTGACGCCAACGGTTCCACAACCAGCGGATGTTCTTGATCGGACGAATAAAGGTCCACAGTCCGCCACCGCGAGCCAGCGCGAAGCACAGGTGTCCCGTGACCAGGCCCCATGCCACGACCGAGATTACCCTCATGCGACGATCCGCTGGCCCTCCGGGATCGATCACATGGGCATGGGCAGCCGATTGGGCAAGCAATCGCAGCAGCAACGTCCACAAGTACATCCCGAGAGCAATGGAACCGACGCGAGGAGCCACTCGAATGAGCGGAAATGCATCCCGCAGGCGCCCCGTACGGGCGACTCGCCCTTCGGCCTCCAGGAGGTAGCCGAGCGTATACAGATTCGCACCGGGAATCGCGGCCACCACCGATAACAGAAAGACCAGGCTGCCCAGACCGAAAAGGAACTGGGCCAGCCAGACCAGAAAGTCCAGCGGATGATGCCACGGAATCGGGCAGGGGGGAAGTCGCCCTTCCAGCGTCCCTCGATCTTCGAGAGGCAGCCCCATGGACTGACCTTCCGCCAGTTGCCAATTCTCGCCACTGGAAACGGGATCGCTTTCCGGTGACGATCCCAGAGAGTCGGAGATTCGATTCGGCACCGAGGAAGACACCACAGAACGACTCCACTCACCCGACTCCAGTCACCTGAGCGGGCCTTCTCACTTCCTCAGACCGAAGGAACGATGGCCACTCACTTCCCTACCATACCTCCAGAAACACTCGCAAGTTTCGGATGAAAGCTGAAACAATGCGCACGTTCTGAAGGTAAACTCACCCAGCGGGTAACCGCCAACAGCGGGCAGCTTGATGAGGCTCGGTGTCTGCCAGGAGTTGGGAAATGCGGTGGAGAGCAATTCTACCAGCCATGCTGGTCGTGGGAGGAGTGGCCATCGTCACTGCCATCGCGGTCAGTCGGCCAATTCATGATTTGAACGCCCCTTCGGCAGAACAGGCCAGCGGTGATCTGGAGGAAGCTGCGTCCCGTATCGACACAGCCATTGAAACCCGGCTGACCGCCGAACACCTGGTCCAGTCGGAACCGGCGGAAGAACTAGCCGTTTTGCGGCGTTTGTCGCTGGCTCTGATCGGCACGATCCCTTCGCTGGAAGAGATACGGCGGTTCGAGGCGGACCGACGCGCCGATCGACTGACACTCTGGACCAATGCTTACCTGAACGATCCGCGATTTGCGGATTACTTTGCTGAGCGGCTGGCCCGTGCATTTGTCGGCGTCGAGGGCGGACAATTTGTCGTTTATCGCCGTGATCGGTTTACCAGTTGGCTGGCGGATCAGATTCGTCAGCGGACCCCTTATGACGAGATGGTCCGCTCGATGCTGAGTGAGACCGGGGTCGCAACGGACCGGGCTGCCGTCAACTTTGCAATGGCTGCATTTGCCAACAGTCACTTCGATCCGAACAAACTGGCCGGTCGGACGGTACGAGCATTTCTGGGGCAACGAATTGACTGCGCCCAGTGCCATAACCATCCATTTTCTCACTGGAAGCAGAAGCAGTTCGAAGGTCTGGCCGCCTGTTTTGGTGAGTTGGACCTGACACTGGTGGGAGCGGTGGACCGCCCTCAAAAGCCTTCCCCCGAAGACGAATCCGCCATGATGGCACTGCCACTCGATGCTTACCCGGCAGTGCCGTTTTCACCGGAATGGTTTCCCGCCGAAGGGAGCCCGCGTACCCGATTGGCGGAATGGGTGACGCATCCCGATAACCAGCGATTCGAACGAGCCATCGCAAATCGAGTCTGGGGTTTGATGTTTGGCAAGCCGTACCTGACCGATCGGCCCGTTGACGACCTGCCCGATCCTGACGATCCGTCGATCGATTCCCAAACCGATGTGCTGGCGATCCTGGGGGCCGATTTCCGGGCCCACGGTTCCAGCCTGCACCGGATGATCCAGGTTATCACCGCCACGCGAGCCTTTCGCCGCAGTTCGACCGCACCTGACAGCTCGTATGAATCATCGAGTGCTTCCTCTTCCACGCTGACGCTGGAAGATTCCGAGCGACTGTGGGGCATCTTTCCACTGGTACGGCTGCGGCCCGAGCAGATGATCGGATCAATGCTGCAGAGTAATTCGGTACAGACAATTGATCAGAACTCGCATCTGTTTACCCGAACGTTTCGGCTGTTCCGGGAGCGGGACTACATCAACGAATTCGGCGACCCGGGCGAAGCGGAACTGGAACAGCGTACCGCCACGATCACACAAACCCTGTTGAACATGAATGGAGAATTCGCCAGTGAAATGTCCCGCGTGCGGCTCTTCTCCACGCCACAGGTATTGCGTCAGTACTCACCGACGACCGAAACTCTTCTCGACAACCTGTTCCTGACCTGCTTTACCCGTCGCCCCACGAGCACCGAACGAGAGTACTTCCGGCAACAGCTTCCCGAGTCGACACGCGAGATCGAGGATGAACTGATCGAAGACATTTTCTGGACTCTCTACAACTCCCCCGAGTTCTGCTGGAATCACTGACGCGACCATTTTCTCGCTGACTGAGCCAGACCTCCTCTTCCCATGAGCCACCCCATGTCTCATCCCCGTTTGATCGACTGGTCCCGCCGCGATGCATTGCGCGTGATGGCCGCCAGTGGACTCTCGTTTCTTCTACCCGCAATCGAAGGCCGCGCGGCCCAGCTGCGCGGTGCGGAACGCCCGACCAGTTTCATTACCCTGTGGATGCAGGGCGGCCCCAGCCAATTGGACACATGGGATCCTCAACCGGGTTCCAAAAACAGCGACAAGATCCGCGCAATCGCCACCAGTGCGACCGGCGTTCAGATCGCCCATCTGTTCCCCCGGATGGCCGAACAAATGAAACATTTGTCGATCGTTCGCTCGCTGACCTCCAAGGAAGGGGATCACGAGCGGGGCACGTACTACGTTCAGACGGCCTACCTTCCCGACCCCACAACCAGACATCCGGCGATATCAGCCGTCCTGGCGAGTGAGTTGCCCGACTCCCGAATAGAAATCCCGAATCATGTCGCTCTGGCATCCGGAGATGGGTTTACGGTGCCGCGCGGAGGCTATCTGGGAGACCAGTTCGATGCATTCCGAGTGTTCGATCCGGGGCTGAACTTGCAAAACATGCAGCAGCGGGTCGAGACACCCCGGCAGAATCGCCGGTTGGAGAATCTGCAGGTCGTTTCGAATGCCTTTCGTGTGGGGCGAGAAGCCCGTGTGGCCAGCACACTGCACCAGCCGACGATCGATCGGGCACTGACAATGATGAAGTCCGATCAACTCACCGCCTTTGAGATTGATCGCGAGTCCAAAGAGACTCGCGACCGGTACGGCGACAGCCGCTTTGGACGCGGCTGTCTCGTGGCTCGGCGGCTGGTGGAAACCGGTGTCCGTTCGATTCAGGTGGTCCTGTCAGGCTTCGACACACACGCCAACAATTACGAAGGACACGTCACCCAGGCAGCCATCCTTGATCCAGCCTTTGCGGCACTCACGCAGGATCTGGCGGATCGCGATTTGCTGGCTTCCACGATTGTGCTGTGCATTGGCGAGTTCGGACGCACGCCCCAGATCAACCCTCTGGGCGGCCGCGATCACTGGCCCCATGGTTTCTCGTGCGTGATCGGGGGCGGGGGCTTCCGCGCGGGACAGGTCTTTGGGGCTTCCGCCGCTGACAACCAGTCTGACAAAAATCCCATCAAGCCCTCCGATCCCATCGAAGTTCCCGACCTGTATGCCACCATTCTGAATCAGATGGGCGTCGAATTTGGCAAAGAACTGATCACCCCCATTGGCCGCCCCTTAAAAATCTGTCCCGGAAAGGTGATCGAAAAACTGCTCGTGTGAATCTCAAAAATCAAAGAACGTCGATCACCATCTGGTCCTCGGCCATCTGGGTCGCGGGAAAAATCTCCCGGGCAACAGACAGCCCCAGCGGATCATCGTCCGCACGAGTCGGATCAATATGCGTCAGGATCAACTGGCCCACCTGGGCCTCGCGTGCCAGCAGAGCCACTTGAGAAGTGCAGCTGTGCCCGGTCTTCGGCCCCCACTCAGCCATCTCATCCGGGAAGTAGCATTCGTGAATCAGTAGATTCACACCGCGAATAAACTCCGTGTAAGTCCCATCCACCACGGTATCGGTTACGTACGCGAACGAACGCGACTGTCCGTCGATGGTCCAGTCCACGCGGTAGGCTCGTGAACCACCGGGATGGCTTTTCAACGGGAGATGCGATAGTTCCGCTCGCAGCCCTGATGAGGCCGCCAGGGGATACTGACGGCCCGGTTCCAGTGAACAGAACTCGAATGACGGCATGACGGGAAACACGTCATCGTGAAACAGGTGCTCACGAACCGCCTGCAAGACTTTATCGATCGCAAAGACCCGGCACGCCGGAATCTCTCGCCGCAACAAGGGCAGCAGGAGCGTCGGCAATCCGCAGATATGGTCCAGATGCGCATGTGTCAAAAACAGATCAAGCGGTTGTCCCAGCACGCGAGGCGGCAGGCGGTAGACCGCCGTCCCCGCATCCAGTACGAGCCCGATTTCAGGCACCACTAGACAGGCTGTCTCCCGCCGTTCGTTTGGGTGAAAGCCGCCAGTGCCGAGAAGTTCGATCCGCATGATCGACTCATTGAATCAAACCCCGTGACGTTTCGCCATGCCACGAATCGCAGCTGGACTCCATTCGTGAGCCCTGTACCCTTTGGACCGTACTGAACGCACCACCCTGTGGCCTTCCGTGAATTCAACTCTGAATGAGTCATCTCGCCAGCAGGAACAGGCAAACGATGAACATTCAGACCTTGCCATACTAAAACTTCCCACGACACAAAGGTTGCAGCCCACGAATCAATCAAGATAGAGTGATGTGTCGATTCCGAGGTTCAAGTTTGAGGCGACATGACTCCGCGAGTTCTCTCTCTGCTGATTCTCCTGGGTGGCATACTCGTCAGTGCCGCTGAGGCTCAATCGCTGCGAGTCTGGCCCGATGCGATCTCGCTGAACGCCGACCACTCCCGACAGCAACTGTTGGTCACGGTCGAGTCCGAAGTGCCACCGAGCGATGCAACACGATCAGCGGTCTATCAATCAAGTCAGCCATCAGTCGTGACGATCGACACTGATGGCGTCATACGAGCAGTGGGCCCCGGCAACGCTCTGGTCACCATTCAACACAATGGGCAGAGTGTCACGCGAAACGTCATAGTCGGGGATCTGACTGCTCGTCCAATCGATTTCGAGCGGGATGTGCAGCCGTTTCTCACACACGCCGGCTGCAATGCCGGCCCATGCCACGGCAAGGCGCGAGGGCAGAATGGGTTTCAATTATCACTGCTGGGCTTCGACTCGGATTTTGATTTTGACTCGTTGACCAAAGAGGCCCGAGGGCGACGACTGGACCCCAGTCATCCGCAGGCCAGCCTGCTCCTACGAAAACCCGCCGGTCAAGTCCCCCATGGCGGCGGTATCCGTCTCGCCCGAGACAGGGCAGGGTACCAGCTGATTCTTCAATGGATCGCCGATGGCACACCCCGCCGTCAACCACAGACACCCTCGCTGACCCAAGTCTCCGTCGAACCCACCAGCCGCAGCATGGTCGGGGGAGCCACACAGCAGCTGGCAGTCACGGCCCACTATGCGGATGGATCGACGCGGGATGTCACTCACCTGGCATCGTTTCAAAGCAACGAGGCGGGGGTTGCCGCCGTCGATCCGCGGGGGGGCGCAACAGCGACCGGGGTGATGGGGGAAGCCGCCATCACGGCCCGCTACCTGGGCAAATTCGCCATCCATCGGGTGGCGGTTCCCATGACCGGTGCATTCGATCCTGCCGTCATCGCGACCTTTCCTCGACGAAATTTTATCGACGACCATGTCGCCACGGGATGGGAGCGGCTTCGGCTGAGTCCGTCGGCAGCCGCCACGGATGAAAAATTTCTGCGACGGGCGTATGTCGACATCATCGGTCAATTGCCAACGACGGACGAAGCCCGGGAATTTCTGGACGACACCACGGCCAATAAACGAGATCTGCTCGTCGAGAAACTACTTGCCCGCCCGGAGTACGCCGAGCATTGGGCCAACAAATGGGCCGACTTGTTGCGGACCAATCCCTACCGTGTCGGAATCAAAGCGACCTTGAATTACGACTATTGGATTCGTGATTCGTTCCGAAAGAACAAACCGTACGACCAGTTCGTCCGCGAGTTGATCACCGCGCAAGGCAGCACTTACCGGCAGGGGCAGACCACGCTGTTCCGCGATCGCCGCGAGCCCGAAGAGCTGACCACTATTGTGAGTCAACTGTTTCTGGGAATCCGCCTCGAATGCGCCAAGTGCCATCAACACCCATTCGAGTCCTACAGCCAGAAGGACTTCTACAGCTTTGCCGCGTATTTTTCAAAACTGGGGCGCAAGGGAACGGGTTTGTCTCCGCCGATTTCAGGGTCGGAGGAGTTCCTGTTCACTGCGGAAAAAGGTCAGATCACGCACCCTGTTACCGGTGAAGTGTTGCCGCCGCGACCGCTGTTTGGCACCGCTCCCGATGTCGCGGAAGGCAGCGATCCCCGAGAATCACTGGCGGTTTGGATGACCTCTCCGGAGAATCCCTACTTTGCACAGACTATGGCGAATCGCGTATGGGCAGACCTGATGGGACGTGGGCTGGTCGAACCGGTGGACGACCTGCGGGCCACCAATCCCGCGACCAACCCCGCCTTGCTGGAAGCCCTCGGCAAGGACTTTGCAAGCAGTGGGTTTAACATCAAGCACCTCATCCGGCGGATCGCCACTTCATCCACGTACGCCCTCAGCTCGTTGCCGACAGAGCGGAACATTGCCGACACACGAAATTTCTCTCGCCATTACCGACAACGCCTGCGAGCGGAAGTGCTGCTGGATTCGGTCGCCCAAATCTGCCACCAGCCCAGCAGTTTCGAGGCCATGCCCCCGGGCTCACTCTCCAAGGAAATCTGGACCCACCGCATCGATTCGCTCTCGCTCGACACCTTTGGCCGCCCCGATCCGAACCAGGATCCGCCCTGCGAACGGACCACGGACACCACCGTGGTACAGGCCCTGCATCTGATGAATTCGAATCAGCTGGCAAATCAGATCATGAGTGACAACAGCCTGCCCCACCTGATGGCATCCAGTGAACGCACACCGGACCAGATCATCGAAGAGATGTACCTGGCCTGCTACAGCCGCCGACCGAATGCGGAAGAAATGCAGATCGGAGTCGCACTGTTCGACAAGGTCGCCAACCGTCGAGGGTCCGGGGAAGACCTGTTGTGGGCACTCCTGAATACACCAGAGTTCGTCTTTAAGGATTGACTGACGACGCCCGGCAGATTGACGCTTGGCAGTTCCCCCAATGGCCATTCGTCAGCCATCGCCCCACAGGATGAGCTCTCACGAGCGAGATTCATCCCTGTTGGTTATCATGTATCACGACTGGCTCGACTCCTTCACCGGACACTCTAGTGGCAGCTGATCCGCCTTACACTTCCGAAAACTTGAACCGACTCGGACTGCGACGGGAGCGGCTGCCACAGCATGTCGCCGCCATCATGGATGGCAATGGCCGCTGGGCCAAACGGCAGGGGTTGCCTCGCATTGAGGGGCACCGCCGAGGCGTGCAGACGGTTCGCATGATGATTGAAGAATGCGCCCGTCTGAATATCGGCCAGCTGACGCTGTATTGTTTCAGCAGTGAAAACTGGAAACGTCCACCACTGGAGCTGGATTTGCTAATGGGGTTACTGCGGCGCTATGTCATCGCCGAACGTGAAGAGATTATGCGGCAAGGAATCCGCTTTTCGACGATCGGTCGCACGGACCGTATCTCTTCCACAATCTGGAAAGAGGTCACAACCACCATTGAACTCAGCCGAAAGAACACCGGGATGCGGCTGTGCCTGGCCCTCGACTACGGCGGTCGCGATGAGTTAACCCACGCCGTCAAGGCCATTGCAGCCCAGGTTCAGTCGGGTGAAATGACACCCGATGCGATTTGCGAAAAGACGATCAGCGACCATCTGTATACCGCCGGGATGGTCGATCCCGATTTGGTCATTCGGACCGCCGGGGAAATGCGAGTCAGTAACTTCCTGCTGTGGCAGATCAGCTATGCCGAACTGTGGGTAACGGAAAAATGCTGGCCCGAGTTCTCGCGGGATGATCTTTACCAGTCGTTCCGTGACTTCGCAGCCCGCGAACGAAGGTTTGGCGGGCTGGTCGAGAATCGGACGGAGTGACCGGAACGTCACGCGGGTGGATGAGACGACGAGAACAAGACGAAGGGCAACCACATGCTTGGCTGGCGACTGGCGATCTCGGCGATTCTGATTCCGGCCCTGTTCGGACTGTTCTATCTCGACCATCAGACAGGAGCAGCCGCCCCCTTGCTGGCAGCCTTCGTCGCGCTGATCGCGGCTCGAAGTGCCTGGGAGATGGGCGACCTGTATGCGGAACGCAAATTTGCCATCCGGCGACCGTGGCTGATGCTCGCCAGTGTGATGATCGCGGGGGCTGCCTGGTGGCCTGCATGGTTCTGGCCAGGGCCCGTACTGGACACGGCCCCCTTCGCGAGTCTGGGGCCGATGACATTGTGCCTGGCACTGTGGCTCCTGTTCTTTTTTCTGCGGGAAGCAGGGGACTTTCAGGCCCCGGGAAAAACCGTTGAGGCTCTCGGCTTTGCAACTCTCACGCTGGGATACTGTGGAGTTCTGCTGGGAGTCACAGCCCAGCTGCGATGGGTTGCTGGAGCCCCGGCGGGATACTTTGTTTTGGGTTCTGTCCTGATCGCGGCGAAGAGCTGCGACATTGGGGCATATACTTTTGGCCGACTGTTTGGAAAAACCAAGATGGCCCCCCATCTCAGCCCCGGTAAGACGTGGGCGGGAGCGGGGGGGGGAATCGCGACCGCCACAGTCGCGACATGGGCTTGGCTGCGGTTTGTGCCCCCCATGTTCAACACGGATTGGGGCGGCAGCCCCCATGGGTACGCTTGCGCCTATGGGGCGATTGTCGGACTGGCCGGAATGCTGGGCGATCTGTGTGAATCACTCCTGAAACGAGATGCTGGCAAGAAAGACTCGGCAGCGCTTTTCCCAGGGTTTGGAGGACTGCTTGATCTGGTAGACAGCGTACTGTTCGCAGGCCCCGTGGCGTACCTTCTGTGGGTCTGGTGGCCGCTGGCGGAATGGCAGAAATGACATGTTCGTCATTTATTCTCCGTTTTTAGCAATTTCCTAGAAAATAATTTGACGAAGATTTGTTTTCAAACCAGAATACTGATGTGGGGCCAACCACATGTCTCTCATGGACCTTTTTAATGAATCGTCGTTCGTTTTTGACCGTCACAGCGGCAGCCCTGCTGGCTGCCAGTACGCAGGTGCAAGCTAAATCTGGTCGCGTTGAGCAGATCATCGCCCTGACCGGAAGCGGCAAGGGCAAGGCTCGTTATCGTGTGGATTCGCCAACCAAACGAACCTTCACCGTCGAAGTCGAGAAGCTGCGCTCCCTGGCCGGGCAGACGCTGAATGTCATTGTCATCTCCGGAGCCACCACGACCCAGGTCACCAGCCTGCGGATCTCGAGCTACGGAACTGGCAAGGTGGAACGCAAGACCGAACGGGGTCACTCCGTCCCCATGATCGTCGCAGGCGACATTGTCGAACTGCGGCTCGCAACCGACAACACGTTGGTTCAGTCAGGTCAGTTCTAATCGAACGACCGGCTAGCCAACCGAATGTGAATTCCGTAACCCTTGCAGCCCACGCTGGTTGCAGGGGTTATTTCATTTGTGGATCCCTGTTTCAAAATCGAAACAGAAACCATTGTTTCACCAGGACGACGGCTAGCAATCAGCCTCGATCGCGCTAAAATGGCGGTTATCGATCCGTTCCCCACGAACCGATCCGGGAGTTTTAGATGGCGATTCGACAACTCACCGCCTTGCCGGTATTCAACGAAGAGGCCCACCTCCTCGATGTATTGCCGGAGGTCCGCAAGTACTCACAAGACATTCTCGTGGTCGACGACGGGTCGACCGATCGGACCCCTCACCTGTTGTCAGAAATGGACGGGATCGCCGTCATCCGGCACGAGAAAAACAGTGGCTACGGGGCCGGTCTCAAGACGGCGTTCGATTATGCCGTGACCCAGGGATACGACGCCCTCGTGACCATCGATTGTGATGGCCAGCATCAGCCCCAGTTGATCCCGGACATGGTTGCCGCACTGGTGGACGACACCGGTTTCCATGCCGATATCGTTTCAGGCAGCCGGTATCTGCGAGAATTTAATGATGATAATGCGGCTCCGGAAGATCGCCGACGAATCAATTGGGAGATCACGCGGCAGCTGAACGAATGCCTGCATCTGTCGCTGACCGATTCTTTCTGCGGCTTCAAAGCCTACCGCGTCGAGTTGCTGCCGAAGCTGGAAATCGACGAACTCGGTTACGCCATGCCCCTGCAATTGTGGGTTCAGGCCGTGGGACAGGGGATG
The DNA here is from genome assembly GCA_003671275.1 of Planctomycetota bacterium. Lineage (GTDB taxonomy): Bacteria > Planctomycetota > Planctomycetia > Planctomycetales > Planctomycetaceae > TH-plancto1. The sequence goes on from QWPB01000188.1 coordinate 17,902, forward strand.
CAGATCATTGAATTCCCGGTCCCCCGAATCTACCTCGACGAAAAGCGATCCTTTGGTGGCAGCCTGGACGATTCGCATCGACGCATGGCTTACTATCAGCAGGTCATCCAGCGTGAGATGCGCCGGCAACAACTGGAGTGCGGTGCTTCGACCCGTTAGTCGGTAAGCCGTCTACACTCCGACCGGAGCGTACCGGCGAACGATTTCGCGAGCTGAACGCAGTCCATCGACCGCCGCGCTGACGATGCCGCCTGCATAGCCAGCCCCCTCTCCGACCGGATACAGCCCCTTGAACCCAGGCGTTTCACGCGTTTGATGATCGCGATCGATCCGGACTGGCGAACTGCCCCGCATCTCCGGGCCCACCAGCGTGGCCCCCTTGAGATATCGTCCTTTCCAGCGGGCATCCATCGCGGGCAACCCCGCCCGAATCGCCTCGGCCACGACCGGTGGGATTACTTGCCGCAGATCGACAGCCCGCACGCCGCGTGCATACGTCGAGGGGAACATCTCGCCCAGCTTTGGCGAACGGCCTTCGAGAAAATCTTTCGCCCACATGATTGGGGCCTCATAGTTCCGGCCCGCCAGTTCAAAGGCGGCAGCCTCGTACTTCCGCTGAAGTTCCATCCCGGCCAGAGGATGGCTCCCGCCGAACTCGTTCGGGTGCAAGGTAATCATCAGTCCGCTGTTAGCGTACGGCGTGTCATGCCGCGAGTTGCTCATGCCATTGGTACAGAAGCGGTTCGGCTCTGAGATGCTGGGCATGACGATTCCGCCCGCACACATACAAAACGAGTACAGATCGCGCTGACCGTTGGCGACCAGACTGTAATCTGCGGCCCCCAGCAGATCGAGGTAGTGGTCTTTCCCGTACTTCCAGCGATTCACCTGCTCCTGCGGCTGCTCAATCCGCAGTCCCAGCTGAAAGGCTTTTTGAGCCAGCGGGACGCCCACCCCGTGAAGCATTTCGTAGGTATCGCGAGCACTGTGACCGATCCCCAGCAGCAGATGCCGCGTGGCGATATATCCGCTCGATGTATGTACCCCCTGGATCTGCCCCTCGACGACATCGATCCCCTCCATCCGACACTGGAACCGATATTCGCCCCCCAGCCGTTCGATCTCACGCCGAAAGTTGCGGCAGATCAACGGCAGCTTGTTGCTCCCCAGATGCGGACGATGCTCATACACCAGGGACTCCCGCCCGCCACAGGTGACGAACGTCCGCAACACCCAATCGGCATCCGCTCCCGTCAATCGACAGGTCAGCTTGCCA